>JACQWA010000378.1 GCA_016209425.1 Candidatus Rokuibacteriota bacterium | reverse complement strand
GTACTGGACCACTTCGCCGACGAGCTCCGCGCCGCGTTTGCCGAGCCGGGCGAGCGTATCGTCGATGTCCTCCACGGTGAACATGACGCGTAGGTAACCGAGAGCGTTCACCGGGGCGCTGCGGTGATCGGCGACCACAGCCGGCGCGAGGAATCGGGACATCTCGAGCCGGCTGTGACCGTCCGGCGTACGCATCATGGCAATCTCGACGCGCATGTGGCGCAATCCAGTGACGCCATCTGCCCAGTCTCCTTCGATTGGGGCGCGCCCCTCGAGCTCGAGGCCAAGTTCGGTGAAGAACTCGATGGCGGCGTCGATGTCTTCTACCACGATGCCGACGTTGTCCATACGCTTGACCGTCATGATGTCTCCTTGGCGTCTAACTCTCTAATTAGTTTCTGTCGCAAAACCCACAAACTATTGAGTTGTCAATGAGTTAGCGCGTCGGGCGTCCTGGAGAAATCGTCTGGCATGGGTGTTTTTTGGTTGACAGACGTTGGGAAGTATATATACTTTCCACATGCCTTCGCTCGCCACCACCCCGGCCGGCCGGCGCGTGCTCGCGCGCCTCCGAGGGATCGGACCCTTCCTCCAAGGGTCCCTGACGATCACCACCAAACGCTGTGGCCGGCCGACGTGCCGGTGCGCCACGGCGGGCCCGCTGCACGAGGTCGCCCTCCTCACCTGGAAGGAGGGCGCGCGGACTCGAACTCTCCACGTGCCGCAGGCGCTGCGGGAGGAGGTCGCTGCATGGGTCGCCGAGGCGAAACGGCTCAAGCATCTGAGCCACGCGATGTCCGCCGCCCAGCGGGCGTTCCTGCGCCGGCGCCGCGCGCGGGCGCGTCGGGGCCGGTGATGGGGCGCCGGCCCATCGCCCAAGTAAGCTTCGCGGATCTGGAATTCCGCGCCCAAGGCGTCGCACTGGAGCCGACCTTGCGGGCCATCGCGGACTTCCTCGACGCCCACGGCGACCTCGTGGCGCTCGTCCACCAGGATCTCGTCCGCGGGCTGCGGCAGCCCGCACGGGGCCGGCCGGGGCTCACCGCGGTCCAGGTCCTCCGGGCGTTCGTCCTGCAACGGGTGAAGGACTGGGATCTGCGGGAGCTGCGCGCGCGGATCGCCGACGGGTATACGCTGCGGCGCTTCGCGGGCTTCGACAGCCACCGCGTCCCCGGGCACGATGCCTTCCACCGCGGCTTCACCCGCCTGAGGCCCGCCACCGTCCGGGCCCTCAACGACGCCGTGGTCCAGGCGGCCGTCGCGGGCGGGCTCGAGGACGGCAGCAAACTGCGCGTCGACACCACCGTCGTGGGGACCGACATCCACTTTCCCACCGACTCCGCCCTCCTGTGGGACGTGGTGCGCGTCCTCACGCGGCTGGTGGGGCGCCTCGGGGAGCACGCGCCCGCCGCCACCGCCGGGTTCCCGGATCGCACCCGCCGCGCCCGGCGCCGCATGCAGGAGATCCATCGGCTGGCGCCCGCCCAGCGCGCCCGCCAGCAGCGGCGGAAGTACCAAGACCTCCTCGCGGTCACCGCGGAGGTCGTGGCGGCCGCCCGCACCGTGGCCGCGCAGGCCCCGGCCGCCGCGGGCGACCCGCTCGCGGCCACCCTCGTCGCGGGGCTGGGCGCGGAAATCGACGCGCTCTGCGCCCTGGCGGACCGCGTCCTCGACCAGACGCGTCGCCGGGTGCTTCAAGGGGAAGAGGTCCCCGTCGGCGAGAAGCTCTTTTCTCTCTTCGAGCCGCACACCGACCTCATCGTCCGGGGCAAGGCGCGCACGCCGGTGGAGTTCGGCCACAAGGTCTTCCTCGCGGAGAGCGGCCGCGGCCTCATCACGGAGTACCGGGTGCTCGACGGCAATCCCGCCGACGAGGCGCAGGTGCCGCCGTCCCTGACGCACCACGTGCGCACGTTCGGCCGGGCGCCGGCCCTCTACGCGGGTGACCGCGGGTTCCACAGCCCCGCCCACGTGCAGGCGCTGGCCGCGGCCGGCGTCACAACGGTGTGCCTTCCCCAGCGGGGCGGGGCCAAGACGCCGGAGCGCGCGGCCCACGAGCAGAGCCGGGCCTTCAAGTGCGGGCAGCGCTTCCGCGCGGGCATCGAAGGGCGCATCTCCGTCCTCTTCCGCGGGCGCGGCATGAAACGCTGCCGGCTCGAGGGGCGCGACCGGTTTGAGGTGTTCGTCGGCCTGGCGGTGCTGGCCAACAATCTCCTCCGCATCGCCGAGCTGCAGAAGAAGCCGCGGGTCCGGCGGCAGCGCGCGGCGTAGTCGCCGCCTTCACAACCCACGCGACAGGGACGGTGCCGGTGAGGTGTCGGCAGACACCACAGATGCCGCGGTTCCAGCGCATTCATGCGGTCGTCTGACACCCGCGGGACAGCGGTGAGGGCCTTTCTCTCGTCCGCCGTGGCGGTCAAGTCACCATGCGCCAAGAGTTTCATGGATTCCGCGACAGAAACTAGTTAGGCCAAGCTCTTGATTCACGATTCAAGACTTGGCCCCATATCTTCATGCGTGACCCCATATCTTCATGGACCGGCAGCATCATCCACTGATTCGAATTCGTTCAGTTCACCCCATCAGGTTGGATCGGCACTAGTCGAGGTATCCCGCCAACTTATCTATCAGCGCGTCATAGTCGGGGTTCGACTCGAACGCCGAGGTGAACTTGTCGATGTAGGTCGGATCAACGAACATGAACGTGTCCTGATGATACTTCATGGACACCTTCTTGGTGACCGACTTGTGGCAGTTGGAACTGGTTACCGTCTCCGATTGCTTCGCAGTCGTATTGAACAGCAAGACGTTGAGTATTGGCATGCCCATCAGGTTCTCGCACACGAAAAGCAGATGCGCGATCTTTCTTGTCTCCTGCTTGCTCGACGCAGCCAGCGTGAGCTGCTTGCCCATGTCGCCGATCACGGTCTGGGCGATCGCCAGGGCCGTGGTCCCTCCCATTGAAGCGAATCCACTCAGTACGCTACCCAGGATTACGGTGTCCAGCGTCAAGCTAACAGATCCGGATTCGAAGTCTCGATCCTCCTCGTGCACATGTGCGAAAAACCCGGACTTGGTGATCATCTTCGTGATCGCATCGTAGTCGTAGAGGCTTTTACCTTTCTTTTCTATCGCGGCAGTCCAAGCGCCGAAGAACACGATGGTCTTCTGGAACACCTCCTTGACGTCGGCGGACAAGTCCTTCTCGCTGTCAACCGTCGAGGAAACCAGGATGTTTCCCGTCTGATTAAGAGTGAAGTACTTCTTGATCTCCCCCGTGTCAGCCGCACCCGGGCCAGCCGCGTCAGCCTTGAGCAACATGGCTTGGGGAATCAGGGTACGGTACTTGTCGCTCTTGAGGACGAAATCGTTGATCGCAGCGCGGGATTTCATAGTAAACATGTTATGCCTCCTTGTTAAGGTTAGAGTAAGTTCGGTCTTCATAGCACCGACGGTTTGTGATTTCAAGACATTTATCCAGCCGTGATTCTCAATCGTCCGTGATTCTCTCTGTGGTTACCCATTTTATGCACCTCTGAAGTTGGGGTCTACGTAGGTCTAACGACCAAAAGCTCAGCGGCGAGCCGAGCGAGCGCAGCGAGCGATCCGAGCGAATGCGAGGGCGGCGAGTCCGCTGCAGCGCCATGTTATGCGGCCAGATCTTCACGGGCCGACGCCCGCGATGGCGAACGCAGCTGGAACCAGGGCACAGAGGGAAATCCAGACGCCGGGGAGGAGGAGCCCGACTGCCCTCATCCGTACTCCTTTGACCGCGAAGACAACTGCGCAGGCGACTGCAGCGTGAGCAACCACCGGGCTCCAAAGGACGTACCCGTACCAAGCCGGTGGCCTTCGCCAGTTAGGATGAGGCGGCCCGTGGAGTTCGTACCGGAAGGCAGTCCCTACGAGTAGGACGGCAAGAGGGACCAGGTATAGAGTCGCGAGCCAGGGAAGTACTCTTCGGAAGCGCCTATTACGAAACGGTGCGCGAATGGTCAGAGCTGCGACGACCAAGGCGAGCATCACAACCGAAATCGGCCAGAAGTATGTGATGAAGCTCCATGTCTCAACGAAGAGATAACCAAAGGCTTCAAGGGATTCCCCCAGCTGACTCACTGCACCACCGAGCCGCATAACGCCGCGTATCAGCCGCGGCGCGCCTTGCGCGCCGTCGGCTGCATGCGCTTGTTCGGCGACCGCTTTGCCATCACGTGCCGTTCAGCTTGCCCAGCTCAATGATGCGCGCGGCTGCGCCGATGTTCAGCTCGCCGCGGGAACCAACCCGGCATCTCGCAGCACGACGACCGAATTCGAACGCAGCGGCTCGGGGAAGATGTCAAACAGCCTGGCGAGCATTCCCGGTTCAAACCCGGGCAGGATGGCGGCCAGTCGCTTTACCTGGCGTTCAGCTTCGCCGACGTTGCCGCGCGCGCATTCGGCGACGATCAGCCAGGCGTAGCTCATCGGATAGCGTGGGGGGGCGCTCTCGATCGCCTTGTGCGCCCAGGCGACCGCGTCGGCGTACTGGCGCAGCCCGATGCGGGCGATCACCAGCGCCATCTGCGGCAGGTAGCTTGTGGGATCGAGCGGGCTCAAGCGCAGCGCGCGGGTCGCATTCTCGATCGCTGGCTCGGGCTCGCCGGCCATGGCCAGGACGAGGGCCCGATAGGCGTACGCGGTCGCGGCGTTCGGATTCAGTGCCACCGCCCTATCGAGGGCGGCGCGCGCGCCCGCGACGTCCTGTTCCGTGATCAGCAGCAGGAACCCGGCGTGGGCGAGAGCAGTGCTGTCGTCGCCAGCCACCTCCAGGGCCCGGCGGGCGTGGGTGACCGACTTCGCCCGTGCCTGCTCGCGCTCGGGTCCGCCGGCAGACCGGAAGATCTGGCCGTACGCCATCGCCATGAGAGCGTGCGCATAGGCGTAATCCGGGTAGAGGCGCAGCGCCTCGCCCAGCAGCGTGGTTGCCGTGCCGGCCTCGGCCGCCGTGTTGGCGATCACCATCGGCAGGGCGCGCAGCAGATAGTCGTACGCATCCAGGCTGGCCGGGGGCTTGCGCCGCGCGCGCTCGATCTCCGCCTGGCGCAGCGTCGGCTGAAGGGCACCGACCACGCTCTCGGTGATGCGGTCCTGCAGGTCGAACACGTCCTCGAGCGCGCCGTCGAAGCGGTCGGCCCACAGATGGGCGCGGGTCGCGGCATCGATGAGCTGGCCGGTGATCCGCACGCGATTGCCCGCCTTGCGCACACCGCCCTCGAGTACGTAGCGTACCCCGAGCTCGCGGGCCACCTGCTGGATGTCGACGGCGCGGCCCTTGTAGACAAAGCTCGAATTGCGCGCGATCACGAACAATTCCTTGAACCGCGACAGGGCGGTGATGATGTCCTCAACCATGCCGTCGGCAAAGTACTCCTGCTCCGGGTCGCCTGACATATTGGTGAAGGGCAGCACCGCGATCGCGGGTCTTTCCGGCAGGGCGCGCCCAGGATCCGAGGCGGCCTCGATGGGCCGGGAAGCCGCGGAGTCATCGTCGCGGACATAAAAGACTCTCACCGGGTCAGGGATGTTCTTCACCGCCCGTTCACCCTGGTCTTCGAAGCGTGCCGCCACCCTGCCGCGCACCACGCCGTGGACCCCGTCGGACACGGCAATGCCTCCCGGCTCGGCCAGCGCCTCCAGCCGTGCAGCCATGTTCACCCCGGCGCCGTACACGGTGCCGTCGGACTTCTCGATGACATCTCCGAGGTGAACGCCGACGCGGAATCGCATGCGCTGGTCGTCGGGAACGGCGGCCGAATGTGCCGCGAGCTGCTTCTGCACGGCGAGCGCAGCGTTCACGGCCTCGGCCGCGGACTCGAACACCGCAAGTAGCGAATCCCCCGCCGTGTCGACGACACGGCCTTGCCGACCTTCGATCTCGGCTCTGAAGAGGGTGCGCGCGGCGTCCAGCGCTGCGACCGTCCGGCGCTCATCGGCCGACATCAGCCGGGAATACCCCGCGACATCTGCGGCCAAGATGGCCGCCAGACGCTGCTTCTCGCCTGAACTGCTCATCCCAGTTCCAGTCGCATCGCGTCAGTCCTTCCGGGCGGCGTTCACTTCCGGCATGACCTCCTCGACCACAGCGCTACCTTACTCTCCCTTGAGCATTCGCCTCAAGGCGCCGAACGCACCGCTCAGCGGCCGGCGAAGCCGGACCGCTGAAGCGGGTTGTTCGACAGCACCCAGGGACGCACGCTCACACCCGGTCCTCACTGTGGCGGTGGAGAGCTGCGGCGCCGCTCTCTGGCCCCCGGCCATAAAGATCGAGTCGAAGCAGTGCTCGATGCCGAGACCACTCCTTGTCAAGCTGCCGGACGCGATCCTCCGGCTCGATGCCGAATCGCCGAAGGGCGAGCAGTACGGCGC
>JACQWA010000050.1 GCA_016209425.1 Candidatus Rokuibacteriota bacterium | reverse complement strand
GGGAAGAAGCTGGTCGGGAGCGCCCAGCGCCGCCAGGGGGGCGCGTTCCTCCAGCACGGCTCCGTCCTCCTTGCTGCCGACGTGGCGCGCCTCAGGCTACTCTTTCCCCAGGAGGGTACTCCTCTCGCGGGGATGACCACGCTGGTGGATACGCTGGGTCGCCGTCCAACATTTGACGAGGTCGTCGAGGCCTTGGCCGCCGGCCTTCGGGAAACCCACGGCCTCTCCCTTGGCCCGGGCGGACTCACCCGTGACGAGGAGGCGCTTATGGAGCGCCTCAGGCGCGAGAAGTACTCCACCGAGTCCTGGACAGCGAGCGGCCATCCCATCACAGACTTGAGTTTCATTGCGCCCGCCCGCTGAGAGTCGAAACGGGGAGGGAAGCGTGAGGCTCAGAACGGTCGTCCTCGTCGCCCTCGGCATTCTTGCCACGCCACTCTCGGCCGGCGCCCAGCAGCCGGGAAGAGTCCCGCGCATAGGGATTCTCCTGCCGGGATCCCCTCCGACTCCCGCCACGCCCTTGCCCACCCTTGAGGCCTTCCTTCAAGGGCTGCGCGACCTCGGCTATGTGGAGGGCAGGAATGTCGCCCTTGAGTACCGGTGGGCGGAAGGGAAGCTGGATCCGCTCTCCGACCTCGCGGCCGAGCTGGTCCGTCTGAAGGTGGATGTAATCGTCACGCACACCGCGCCCGCCATCCAGGCTGCCAAGAAAGCGACGAGCACGGTCCCCATTGTCATGGCGGCCGTCGGCGATCCCGTGGTCACCGGGCTCGTGGCCAGCCTCGCCCGGCCTGGAGGGAACATCACGGGGCTGTCCCTCCTTGCGCCCGAGTTGGCGGGGAAACGGCTGGAGTTGCTCAAGGAGACCCTCCCCAAGCTCTCCCGCGTGGCCGTACTGTGGAATTCGGCCAGTCCCGCTATGGTCCACACATTCAGGCAGGCGCTGGTCGCGGCGGAGACGTTGGGCGTAAAGTTTCAATCTCTCGAAGTGCAAGGAGATCCGACCGATTTCGAGCGCGCCTTTTCCGCGATCACCAGGGAGCGCCCCGACGGGCTCTTCGTGACGCTGGACCCGTTCACCAGCCGTCACCGGGGACGGATCGCAGAGCTCGCGGCCAAGCACCGGGTGCCGGCGATGTACGAACTGAGGGAGTTTGTGGACGCTGGGGGTCTTATGGCCTATGGCCCGAGCTCCCGCGATCTGTGGCGGCGCGCCGCTACCTACGTTGACAAGATCCTGAAAGGGGCGAAGCCCGCCGACCTGCCCGTCGAGCAGCCAACCAAGTTTGAGCTGGTGGTGAACCTGAAGACCGCCAAGGCCCTGGGCCTCACGATCCCCCAGTCCGTCCTGATCCGCGCCGACCACGTGATCCAGTAGACCCGGCGGGTTGGGGCGGACCGGTGCCGCTGAGACGTGATAGACTCTGGGCGAGGGACGCTGCGTGATGGGGACCCGAGTGATCCTGACGTATAAGGACTATGAGGCTCTGCCGGCGGATGGCCGCCGCTACGAGCTTCACGAGGGAGAGTTGTCCGTGACTCCGGCGCCAAGCCCCAAGCATCAGGAAACCGGCGGTAACCTTCTCATCGTGTTGAGTCAGCACGTGAAAGCGCGTGGGCTCGGAAAAGTTTTCGTCTCGCCGATTGATTGCATCCTGAGCGACATCACCGTGGTTCAGCCCGACCTTGTCTACGTAGAGACCGGGCGGCTTTCTGCCATCACTACCCGGGGCATCGAGGGACCCCCGACCCTCGTTATCGAGATCCTCTCACCTTCCACGATCCAGATCGACCGGGGCGTCAAGGTGCAGCTCTACGCGCGGCACGGGGTGCCATACTACTGGATTGTGGATCCCGAAGCTCGGAGCATCGAGGCGTACCAGCTTAGGGAGGGAGGATACAGGCTCACGGCGCGGTTTGAGGGAACTGACCCCGTCTTCCTTCCCCCCTTCCCCGACCTCGCTCTCGTGGCGGCCTCCATCTGGCCCTGACCGGCCGGCGCGACGCCCATCGTCACGGCTGATATACTGATTTCCTCATCTCGGACTGTCATGTCGGACAGGCGCGAGTATCCCGAGGCCCCGAGGGTCGGCGTGGGGGCGGTCGTGCTGAGGGACGGCCACGTCTTGCTCGTCCGGCGGGATCATCCTCCCGCCAGGGGGAAGTGGAGTATTCCAGGGGGCCTCGTCCATCTCGGGGAAACCACGGAGGCGGCCGCGGTCCGCGAAGTGGCGGAGGAGTGCGGCCTCAGCGTTCGTCCCCGGGGTGTCGCGGGCGTGGTGGACCGCATCATCTCCGACCCGGACGGCCGGGTCCGCTATCACTATGTCCTCATCGACTACCTGGCCATCCCCGAGTCCGGCGAGCTGCGTGCCGGCAGCGATGCCGCCGACGCCCGCTGGGTGCCGATCGGAGAGCTCGATCGTTATGAAACCACTGAGGGGCTGGCGGCCATGGTGGCCAAGGCTGTGCGGCTCAGCGAAGGAGGCGCGTCGGAATGAAGCTCACGTTCCACGCCCGCTCCCTGGTCCAGGCCGAGGGCGATGCGCTCGTCGTCGGAGGCTACGCCGAGGAGAAACGGCTCTCGCCACCGGTGGCGGCCCTGGACCGGCAACTCAACGGATTGCTGTCGGAGGTGTTGAGGTCCGAGAAATTCGAGGGGAAGCCTGAGCAGGTCGCCTACGTCCACACGGCCGGCCGCCTCCCCGCCAAGCGGGTCCTTGTCGTCGGGCTGGGGAAGCGAAAGGAGCTGGATGCCGAGCGGGTGCGCCGAGCTGCCGCGAGCGCGCTCAGACGGTGTCGGGACCTCGGCGTCAAGATTGTTTCCGCGGCCCTTCTGGGTGACGGCCTCTCTCCCAGGATCCGCGCCCAGGCGCTGGCCGAGGGGGCGCTCCTCGGCACCTACACCTTTGACCGCTACAAGCGCGAGAAGAACAGCAAGGCCGTGGAGGAGTTGCGGGTCGTCGACCCCCAGCGGCGCCAGGAGGCGCCGGTCAAGGACGGCCTGAGGCTCGGGGAGCTCTTTGCCGAGGCCGCCTGTTTCGCGCGAGACCTCGTCAACGAGCCGGCCAACGAGGTGACCCCGACTTACCTGGCCAAGGTCGCCGAGCAAATTGCCAAAGAGGGGAGGCTCCGGTGCCGGATCTATGACCGGGTCGATTGCCAGCGGATGGGGATGGGCGCGTACCTCGGGGTGGCCCGGGGAAGCCAGGAGCCGCCGAAGTTCATCCACCTGACCTACGCCCCGCGCGCTCGGGTGCGCCGGAGGATCGCGATCGTCGGGAAGGGGATCACCTTCGACTCGGGCGGTCTCGACCTCAAGACCGCCGAGGGCATGCTCAGGATGAAGGACGACATGTCGGGGGCGGCCGCGGTCCTGGCCATCATGCGGTCGCTCCGCAAACTCGGCCTCCCCCTGGAAGTCCACGGGATCATCGCGGCCACCGAAAACATGCCGTCGGGGACTGCCCAGCGTCCCGGGGACATCGTGCGCGCCATGAACGGGAGCACCATCGAGATCGGCAACACCGACGCGGAGGGGCGTCTCACGCTGGCCGACGCGCTGGCCTACGCCGCGAAGGAGGTCCGGCCGCAGGAGATCATCGACCTGGCGACGCTGACCGGCGCGATCGTGGTCGCGCTTGGCAACCTCTGCTCCGGCGTCATGTGGAACGAAAAGCCCCTGGCCGACCGCGTGGTCGCCGCCGCCACGGCCGCCGGCGAGCGGATGTGGCCGCTTCCGCTCATCGACGAATACAAGGAGCTGCTCAAGAGCGAGGTGGCCGACCTGAACAACGTCGGGCCCCGGGGTGGAGGGGCCCTCACCGCGGGGCTGTTCCTCCGTGAGTTCGCGGGTGCCCTCCCCTGGGTGCACCTGGACATCGCCGGCACGGCCTTCACCGAGAAAGACCTGCCACTCGGCCCCAAAGGCGGCACCGGTGTCGGCGTGCGCACGCTCTTGACCTATCTCATTCGCGAGGCACGTCGGTAATGGACTCACCCAGCGGCGAGGGTAGGGGGGCGGAGCCCCCCTCCGAGGCATGACGGGCGGCGTCGATCTCCACTCCCACACCACGGCGTCCGACGGCGCGCTGTCGCCAAGAGAGCTGGTGAGAGAGGCGGCCCGGCGCGGCGTCCGCGTGCTCGCCATCACGGACCACGACTCCACCGAGGCCTTGCCTGATGCGTTCGACGAGGTCGCGAAGCACCCGCCGATGACCCTGATCCCCGGCATCGAGATCAACTGCGACGTGGATAGCGGCGAGATTCACATCCTGGGCTATTTCCTCGATTACGAGGCGGAGTGGTTCCAGACCTTCCTGCGCGAGCAGCGCGCTGAGCGGGTGGCGCGCGTGCACCGAATCGCGGCGCGTCTCGCCGAGCTCGGGATGCCCATTGATCCCGAGGAGGTCTTCGCGCTCGTGAAGGAAGGCTCGGCGGGCCGCCCTCACATTGCCCAGGTGATGGTGGCCCACGGCTATGTCAAGAGCTACCGGGAGGCGTTCGATCGGTACCTCCGGGCGGGTGGGTCCGCCAACGTGCCGCGGAAGAAGCTCACCCCGGTCCAGGCGGTGGCTACCATTCGCCGGGCGGCCGGCGTGCCGGTTCTGGCCCATCCCGGCCTCGCGGAACGTGACGAACTCATTCCAGACCTCGTCGGCGCAGGGCTCCTGGGAATCGAATGTTACTACCACGAGCACTCCCCCGCCCAGACGCGGGGCTATCTCCAGATATGCAAGGACCTGAATCTGGTAGCGACGGGCGGCTCGGACTTTCACGGACCGCACATCGGCAGGATCAATCCGCTCGGCAGCCCCCCCGTTCCCCTCTCTGTCTACGAGGCGCTGAAGGCCCGTGCCCAGGAATGCCGGGCGACGCGTCCTCCTTGACGGGAGGCACGGACGGCATCCGGACGCGCGTCCACATGTTGACCACGAAGAGGACGGCGCCCAGGAGCTGGCCCAGGCCGCCCAGCGCCATGAGGACGCGGAGGAGGGGCGCGCCCGACCAGCCGGCCACGAGCTCGGCGGCGGCGCGAAGGGCCGTGGAGAGCGTCATCGCCCAGTAGACCGCCTCGGCCAGCTCCGGCCGGTAGCGTGCGTCGTCCTTCGCCGGCCGCGGGAACATCCACGTCGCCACGCCCATGACCATCATCAGCATGAACCCCACGAGGAGCAGGTGGACATGGGCAGTGATGGAGAGGCGCGGTGGGTAGGCACCCAGGAGAAACTGGCTCACCGTGAGGTACCCCCCCAGGAGGAGGCCGGCGAGCAGGAACGCGAAGCTGGTCTTGATGTAGCGCCGGATCAGCGGGGGCATGGGCCGTCCATCACGGCACGTGGGCGGGAAAGATCGGGCGGAGGCGTTCCGGCGGGTTGCTTTGGAGCAGGTTCGGGATCAGCCGCTTGGAGTAGACGCGGCTCCCGGCGAAGGTAATTGCCCCCGAGGCCAGGAGCGCGCCGTCCGAGGCGAGGACGGCGGTCTCGGTCTTCCAAAAGTGGCCCCGCTCACCGGCGGCGGCGACGCGGTCGCGGGGACCGATCCCCAGGAGCGTGCCACCGAACGGCCGAGCGGGGCGGTAAAGGGTGACAGCGATCTCGGTGGTGACTCCCGCCTCGCCCGAGGCGAGCGCTCCAAGCCACCACGCCATCTCGTCCAGGAGGACGGTAAAGAGGGCGGGCGCGATCCCGCCGTCCCTGGTGCGGTAGGATTCCGACGGCCGGTATTCGCTCCAGACCCAGCGGTCGTCGAACCGAAGTTGGACCCGCAGTCCCACCGGGTTTTCGGTTCCGCAGGCCAGGCAGCCACGGGCGGTTGGAAAGCCGCGGCTCTTCTCCGCCGGCCCTTTCCAGCCCTCCCAGGAGGGCGCGGGTTCGGGTCCCCCTCTCTTCACGAGACCCACCGCCAGCGATCTGCCGTCGTGCCCAAGCGTCAGGGTCACGCCGGTCGCCGATTCTCGGACGGTCAGCGGGAGGACGGTCTCGAGCGGCACGCTGCGCCGAATCTGGGCTCCGATCGTCCTGGAGGTGGTCGCGGCGTCGATCCATCGGGTTGCGGTCCGGTCGAAAGCGGCAAGGACGCTCCCGCCATGCGCGGTCTCAGGGAATCCCTGGAGCGGGGCGGCGAGCGTGAGACTGCCCCTGCCGTCGACATTCATCGTGAGGCACTGGGAGAGGACGCGATCGATGTTGGTCACCGGGTGGCTCTCGCGGCGCGCACGGGGAGTAGTCTACGAGACGGTCCTGGCCGGCGCAAGGTTGGCTCTCGCGGGCGTCGCCGCCCTGTGCCTGGTGATCGATGCCGAGGGCCGGGAGGAGATGGTCTTTGTTGGGAGGGTGAGGGGGTCGGTGAGGCTCTCAGGGGTCGGAGCAGTCGCGGGTATAGCCGCACCGCGGGCAGATGATCTTGCAGTGGATCTCCCGCATTCGCTCGCCGCAGACGCTGCAGGTGTAGGATGTCCCGGCGGTTCGTTGGTCGCTCATGCTATACTCGCGCCATTCTACCGCTCGCGGCCCGGGAAGATCAACGCCCGTGATTTCGTCCTTTCCGTCCTTTCTCCCCGGTCAGTTTTTCCGGATCACCTCCATGAATTTTTTCTTCTTCGCCAGCCTCAACACCTTCGTGCTTCTCCCCCTCTACATCCAGCGGCTCGGCGGAACCGAGGTTCAGATCGGTCTCGTCATGGGGATGTATAGCGCCGCGGGAATCTTCTGTCAGCCGCTGGTCGGAGCGTGGGTGGATCGCCTCGGCCGCCGTCCCTTCCAGCTCCTGGGGGTGAGCCTCGTGGCGCTTTCGACGATCGGCTTCAACCTCTTCGCATCAGTTTCCGTTTTCGCGGCACTGCGGGCGGTTCAGGGAATCGGATTTTCGGCGTTCTTCGTGTCGAACTACACCATGGTGGTGGACTTGGTGCCGCCCGCGCGCCGCGGCTGGGCGCTGGGGATCTTTGGAATTTCCGGGCTCCTTTCCACCGCGCTGGCCCCGCTGGCCGCGGAGTTCGTGATCCGGAAATCCGGCTTCCGCGCGTTCTTCGCGATGACGACCCTGCTGGCCCTGGTGGCGTTGGCCCTCGCGTTCCGGATCCGCGAGTCCGCCGGGGCCATGGTCGCTCCGGCAGGGGGAATGCAGGTGGTCCGGGAGGGCCTGGAGGAGATCCTTCGCCTGCACATGGCCCTGGCGTTCTTCTTCGGCCTCGGGAGCGGGACGATCTTCACCTTCCTTCCGACCTTCGGCGAGCTGCTCGGCGTGTCCACCCTGGCCCTCTTCTACACCGCCTATGCGGGGGCGGCGATGCTCGTCCGCGCCCTGGGGGGCGGGCTCAGTGATACGCTGGGCCGCCGGGCGGTCATCGTCCCTTCCATGTTCGTCCAGGCGGTCGCCACCGGCATCCTGGCGACGCTGGGGATTCTGATCGGTCCCCACGCGGCAGTGCCGGTTCTCCCCTTTCTCTTCCTCGCGGGACTCCTGGCCGGCGGCGCCCACGGCTTCCTCTACCCGGCCCTGGCCGCCCTGCTGATGGACCAGACCCCCGAGTCCCGCCGGGGGAGCGTGGTGGGGATCTTCAGCTCGGTCTTCCTCGTCGGCAACGCGCTCGGCTCGATACTCTTCGGCTACGTGAGCCACGGCCTCGGGTACGGGATCATGTGGAGCGCCCTCACCGCGGTCCTCGCGACCGGGTTCATGGCCAGCTTCCGTCTCCGATCGGGTTGACATTCGTAGACGCGGGACCCATACTTTCCCCACGCTGGCGGTGTTCCCGTCAGCGTCACAAGGGGGTTGCGATGGGCATCAAGCGATCAATCACGCACCTGGGGCTCCTCAGCGCAGTGCTCCTGGCGGGAATCGGGGCCAAGGAAAAGGGTGAGCTGCCGTCCCCGAAGGCTACGGCGCCGCAGGAGGTGGAAGTCATCGGGGTCGTCCTCGACCAGCGCACGCAGCAGCCCCTGGTCGTCCTCCAGGGCAAGCGCGACAAGCGCAACCTCGCCATGGCCATCGGCATCGCCGAGGCCAACGGAATCGCCATCCCGCTTCAGGGCGTGACTCCCCCCCGCCCGCTCACCCATGACCTCTTCCTCACTCTCTTCGGCCGGCTCAAGGTTTCCCTCAAGCGGGTCGTGATCACGGACCTCAAGGACGACATCTATTATGCGGTCGTCTATCTCACCGCCGACGGGGCCGAGATGAGCCTGGACTCTCGCCCCTCCGACGCGATCGCGCTCGCGATCCGGGCCAAGGTCCCGATCCTGGTGGAAGACCGGGTCTTCGACAAATCCGGTACGGCGGGGCCGCGGACGGGGCCTTCCCCTCACTTCTAAGCCCATGACCGACGAGAAGATCCAGCCCACCGATCAGGAGTGGGCGATTCAGCGTCGGCTGGAAGATCTCTTAGCCAAGCTGGGCGAAAAGTACGGGGATCTCACCGGCCGGGTCGAGGTGAAGCACCGCCCGGACACCAGCTTCGACCAGATCGGGGGGCTCAGGACGGCCAAGGCTGCGGTCCGCGGCTTCTCCACCGTGCTGACCAACCCGGAGCTCTATCGCCGGTGGGGGATCACCCCGCCGAAGGGCGTGCTGCTCTACGGCCCGCCCGGCACCGGCAAGTCGCTCCTGGCCCTGGCGCTGGCCACCATCTCGGCGTCGACCTTCTTCCATTTGAAGCTTCGGAATCTGACCTCCAAGTTCGGGCCCAACACGGGGGACCTGCTGCAGGAGATTCTGGCGATCGCGGTGCAGGAAGCGAAGGCGGTGATCTTCCTGGACGAGGCCGACGCCCTGTCCCTCGAGCACCTGCTCCCAGCCCCGCAGGCCCGAGAGGCGAGCGCGCGCCTGGTCGCGGCGCTGGCCGAGAGGCTGGACAGCATTGAGGATTTCTCCCGGGTGTTCGTCGTCGCTGCCACCAGCCGGACCGACGCCGTGGATCCCTCGCTCGTGGCTCCGGACCGCCTGGATCGCCTCATCGAGGTTCCGCTCCCCGACCCTCAGGCCCAGCAGGAAATCTTCCTGCTCAAGAAGGCCCGGGCCGAGCAGGACGCGGGGCGACGGCTTTTTGCCGACCTGGATTTCCGCTCACTCCTGCCGCCGATGGGCGGGATGAGTGGCGCGGAGATTACGGAGGTGATCCGCCGGGCGCTGGAGACCAAGGTTCACCGCGCCGGGGCGGGCGAGGAGGTGGGCCTCGTCACCACCGAGGATCTCCTCCAGGAGATCGACGGGTACCGGCGCATCAAGGAAGTGGTGGAGAAGATCCGCTACGGCCAGTACCTGTGATCTCGGAGGGGGGCTTCGCCCCCCTTCCGATTCCTCCCCCCAGGGTTGCGCGGGCGAAGCCCGCGCTCGAAGCGCCTGTGCATCGCACGGAGATGTGCTGGATGCCGGCTGAGGCGACGATCCGAGTGCGCTACGCCGAGACGGACACGATGGGGATCGTCTACTATGCCAACTATCTCATCTACATGGAGGTCGCACGCGTCGAGTACCTCCGCCAGCGCGGCTGCCCCATGGCCGAGGTGGACCGGAAGATCCACATGCCGGTGGTGGACGCCTCCTGCCACTACGTCAAGCCCGCCCGGCTCGACGACCTTCTCCGCGTCAGGGCCCACGTGAGCAAGCGCAAGCGCGCCAGCTTTACCTTCTCCTACGAGATTACCCATGCCGAGACCGGCGAGCTCATCGCCACCGGCGAGACCCGCCACGCGTGCTGGGACCCGGAAAGCCAGAAGATGATCGCGATCCCCGACTGGCTGAAGCACGTGATGTCTGAGGATGTCCCCGATGCCGTCTGATCGCGCGCTGCGCGCCATCGGAGAGGTGGCGCGGGAGATGGGGCTGAGCGATGACGAGTGGATCCCGTACGGAAGGACCAAGGCGAAGATCCTCCTCTCGGCGCTGAAGGCCCGTCGAAACCGCCCCGACGGCAGGCTCGTCGTCGTCTCGTCGATCACCCCGACCCCCACCGGAGAGGGCAAGACCACGCTGACGGTGGGGTTGGGCCAGGCCCTCTGGCGGGTCGGCTCCCGGGCCGTGGTCGTCCTCCGTCAGCCCTCGATCGGCCCGAGCTTCGGGCAGAAGGGGGGCGGGACCGGAGGCGGGCGCGCGCAGGTGGTCCCCATGGAGGAGATCAACCTTCACTTCACGGGGGATTTTCACGCCGTGACGACGGCGCATAATCTTCTCGCCGCGGTGCTGGACAACCACCTCTACCACGGCAATGACCTGACCATTGACCCGCGCCAGGTGCTCTGGCGGCGGGTCATGGACATGAACGACCGCGCCCTTCGCCAGATCGTCCTCGGCTTGGGCGGCCGTACCCAGGGGTTTCCACGGGAAGACGGGTTTCTCATCACGGCGGCGTCCGAGGTCATGGCGCTCCTGTGCCTGGCCGAGGACCTCGACGATCTCAAGGCCCGGCTGGCGCGCGTGCTGGTCGCGTTCACCTTCGATGGCAAGCCGGTGCTGGCCGGGCAACTCGGCATCACCGGGGCCATGGCCGCGCTGCTCAATGACGCCGTGCATCCCAACCTGGTTCAGACCCTTGAGGGGACTCCCGCGCTCGTCCACGGCGGTCCCTTCGCGAACATCGCCCACGGCTGCAACTCTGTCGTGGCCACCAAGCTCGCTCTCAAGCTCGGCGATGTCTGCGTGACCGAAGCGGGGTTCGGCTTCGACCTGGGGGCGGAGAAGTTCTTCGACATCAAGTGCCGCTACGCCGGCCTCACTCCCGACGCGGTGGTGCTCGTGGCCACGGTGAGGGCGTTGAAGTACCACGGCGACGCTCCCCTGGCCGACCTGCATCGGGAAGATCTGGCGGCCCTTGAGCATGGGATGCCCAACCTCGACAAGCACGTGGAGGACATCCGGCTCTTCAAGGTGCCGCTGGTCGTGGCGATCAACCGCTTCGCCTCCGACACCGAGCGGGAATTGCAGGCCGTGACTGATCACGCCGGGCGATTGGGGGTGAGAGCGGTGGTGGCCGACGTCTTTGCGGCCGGGGGCGCCGGGGGACTCGACCTCGCGCGCGGGCTCCTCGGTCTCCTGGCCGACGAGCGCTCACGGTTCACGCCCTTGTACGACTGGGGCCTGCCGGTGCGGGACAAGATCGAGCTGATCGCGAAGAAGATGTACGGGGCCGAGGGGGTCTTCTACCCGAAACGGGTGGAGCGCCTCATCGAGCAGATCGAGGGCCTGGGCTACGGAGGTCTGCCGATCTGCATGGCCAAGACGCCCCGGTCGCTCTCGGACGACCCCGAGCTGCGGGGGCGGCCGCGCGACTTCACGGTCACGGTGAACGACGTTCGGATCTCGGCGGGGGCGGGCTTCCTGGTCCCCATGACCGGCGACATCATGACCATGCCCGGTCTCCCGAAACACCCCAACGCCGAGCGCATCGACGTGACCCCGGACGGGGCGATTACCGGGCTGGTGTGACCTGTGGTAGAATGAATGGGCTTGATAGTTCCGGCTTCCTGATCCGATGATCCAGGTCGATCGCCTGACCAAACATTACGGCCCAGTCACGGCCATCCGGGACGTCTCCTTCAGCGTCGAGAAGGGGGAGATCGTCGGCTTTCTCGGCCCCAACGGGGCGGGGAAGACCACGACGATGCGAATCCTCTCCTGCTTCATGCCGGCCACGGGTGGGACGGCGAAGGTGGCGGGCTACGATGTGTTCTCGCAGTCCCTGGAGGTGCGGCGGCGGATCGGTTACCTCCCCGAGAACGTCCCTCTCTACCTGGAGCTGCCCGTTGCCGCCTACCTGGACTTCGTCGCCGAGATCAAGGGCCTCTCCCGCTCCGACCGAAAGCGACGCGTGGGAGAGGTGATGGAGCGCTGCGACATAGCGGATGTCCAGCACCGGCTCATCGGCAAGCTCTCCAAGGGTTACCGGCAGCGGGTGGGCCTCGCCCAGGCGCTGATCAACGACCCCGACGTGCTGATCCTGGACGAGCCGACCATCGGGCTGGATCCCGTGCAGGTGGCCGAGATTCGCGCCCTCATCAAGTCGCTGGCCGGCCAGCACACGGTGATCCTCTCGACGCACATCCTCCCCGAGGTGTCCATGGTCTGCCAGGGCGTGATCATCATCAACCGCGGGCGAATCGTGGCCCGGGGAAGCCTGGACCGTTTGGCGGAGGAATTCTTCCCCACGTCGCGCATCCAGCTTCAGATCGCCGGCCCCGCCGAGGCGGTCGGGCCCGCGCTCCGGCAGATTCCCGGGGTCCTCCAGATCGAGCAGCAGGCGATGATCAACGGGGTGGGGACGTACCTGGTGGAGTCGACGCGCGGCCGGGACGTCCGGGCGCCCATCGCCCAGCTCGTCGCGGAGCGGCGGTGGGGGCTCCTGGAGCTTCACCAGATCGGGATGAACCTGGAAGAAGTCTTCCTCCGGGTCGTGGCTGGCGAGGAATACGCCCCTGCCGGGCCGCCGGAACGGAACGGGGGGACCTGATGGGGTTCTGGACGGTCTTCAAAAAGGAGATGCGCCTCTACTTCACCTCGCCGGTGGCGTATGTCGTCTTTACGTTCTTCCTGCTGATTGTGGGCTACTTCTTCTATTCGATCTTCGCCTTCTTCAATCTCACGTCGATGCAGGCGGCCATGAATCCGGCCTTCGGGCGGGACCTGAATGTCACCGACGCGGTCATGCGCCCGCTCTTTTCCAACACCGGCATCATCCTGTTGTTTTTCATGCCGATGCTCACCATGCGCCTGTTCGCCGAGGAGAAGCGGAGCGGGACGATCGAGCTGCTCCTCACGTACCCGGTGCGGGACGGCGAGGTGCTCGTGGGGAAGTTCGCGGCGGCCCTGGG
>JACQWA010000381.1 GCA_016209425.1 Candidatus Rokuibacteriota bacterium | reverse complement strand
GTCGAGCACGTGGTGAACCTCGCCGTGCTGCCCCGGCGCTTCGCGCGGTTCGCGGCCGCCCCCCTGAAGCTCGACGACATGGAGGGCAGCCCCGTCCGCGCGTTCGCCATCCTGGACTGAACCCATACCCATACGTGGTCGTCATCGGCGGCGGCGCCTTCGACGTCACCATCACCAACCAGCTGCTGGACGTCGGCTTCCGGCCCGCCCAGTTCATCCACCCCTTCGGCACCGTCAAGCAGATCCTCGGCTGGGGCGCGCGGTCCGTGGGCTCCCACTACGGGACGTTCTTCGACCACTCGCTCGCCAACCTCAACGACCACGCCCGGGGGCTGATCGAGAAGTTCAAGGCCCGCAAGGGCTACATTCCGGCCTACATCGAGAACTTCTGCTACTCGACGGTGTACCTCATCAAGCCGCGTCCTCCGGGACCCCGACGATCCGCTCCCCGCCGGCGATGACCACCGTGGGGACCTCCATCACCCCGAGACCCTCGGCGCGGGCGCGTCTGGCCTTGCCGGCGAGGCTCCACTTAGTGGTCGAGGGGAAAGGCCGCGTCGTCACGCGGGGCCGACGTCCGAGATCGGACCGGGCTTCATGTTAACCTGTCCCCGCCCCACCGCGCCGCCGCAGCCTGGCCGCGCGAGACACCAGGTGTGCCGGCTACGCTTCGGCCGGCGCGGAAGAGGAGCCGTCACGATGAGAGAGAACGCGACGTCCGGGATTCTCGTCGGCGTGCTGCGTGGTGGGGCTGGCGCTGGCTGGCCCGTGTCTCGGCGCTGAAGAGGGGATGGGCCCTCTATGCGTCGATCGATCACCGCTTGGCCGCCTGAGTTATTTTCGGATTGGGGTTAAGTACTCTTCGACAACCGGCCGGACATCCTTTGGCGCGAACGGGTGGAGATCCAGCGAGTCCTCGATCGGCAGGCTGACCGGCCCGGGCTCGTCCATCACGCCCGCCGCTCAGCGCGGGATGGGATTGACGATGGGATCGGGGACGACGAGGTCGGGCTTGCTCTTCTGCTGCTTGCGGGCCTGCTCGCCCATGCAGGCCAGGAACTGGTACTCCTCCGTCTCGCGTCCCGTGACGATCACGCGGCCGTCGGTGTTGATGCGCTGGAACACGATGGTCGGCCACTGGCTGCACCGCTGGAGGCGCTGCTAGGCGAGATCCTGCTCGATGGTCTGCGCCCCCGTCATGCACCCCGCAACGCCAGCCGCGATGCCCACAACGAACGCCACCCCCTGGGCGCCCATCATGCGGCTGCCAAGGGGCGCCGGGTGTGCCAGTCGGTGAGCCGCTGGTAGGCGTCCGCGACGCGGAGCACCGTCGCTTCGTCGAAGGGGCGGCCGACGATCTGCACCCCCGTGGGCAGGCCCTCCGCGGTGAAGCCGCAGGGCACCGACGCGGCCGGGTGCCCGGTGAGGTTGAAGGGGCGCGTGAAGCGGATCAGGCTCGCGCGCACCGGCAGGCTCTGGTCCCCGATGCGGACCTCGTTCTGCCCGACGGCGGTCGCTTCGATCGGCGTCGTCGGCGCAAGCAGGACGTCGAGCTTCGCCAGGGCGGCGTCCACTTCGTTCTTGAGCAGCGTGCGCAGGCGCTGACCCTTGACGTACTCGGCGCCGGTGACGAACGCGCCCACGCGCAGCCTTTCGCGGACGTCCGCGCCGTACTCGGACGCGCGCGTCTTCAGCCACTCCTCGTGGTAGGCGTAGGCCTCGGGGGCGAGGACCGCGTGCGACGCCGCCGGAGCGAGGTTGACCGTCTTGAGGTCGACGTCCTCGATGGAGGCGCCCTGTCCCGCGAGCGCCTTGGCCGCGGCGTCGACGGCGGCGCGCTGGGCGGGCGCCGCGCCCTCGAGGAAGAAGGAGCGCAGGATGCCCACGCGGAGCCCTTTGAGCTGGCCCGTGAGCGCGGCCGCGTAGTCGGCCACCGGCAGCACGCTCGTGGTCGGGTCGCGCGGGTCGTAGCCCGCCATCGGCGCCAGCATGAGCGCGCAGTCCGCCGCGCTCCGGCACATCGGCCCGACGTGGTCCATGGACCACGCGAGCGGCAGCACGCCCGCGCGGCTCACGCGGCCGTAGGTCGGCTTGATGCCGGAGAGCCCGCACAGCGAGGACGGAATGCGGATCGAACCGCCCGTGTCGGAGCCGAGGGCGCCGGGGCAGATGCCGGCCGCCACGGAGGCGCCCGAGCCCGACGACGACCCGCCGCAGACGCGGTGGGTCTTGGCGTCCCACGGGTTCCACGGCGTGCCGTAGTGCGGGTTGAGCCCCTCGGAACCGTACGCGAACTCGTGCATGTTGAGCTTGCCCAGCACGATGGCCCCCGCTCCCACGAGGCGCGCGACGACGGTCGCATCCTCCTCGGGCACCCAGTCGGCGAGGATCTTCGAGCCGCCCGTGGTCCTGACCCCCTTGGTGCAATATAAATCCTTGAGGCCCACGGGCACACCGTGAAGCGGCCCAAGCGTCCCGCCCGATGTTACCGCGGCCTCCGCGGCCCTGGCCGCGGCCAGCGCCGCGTCCGCCAGGACGGTGATGTAGGACTTGAGCTTGCCGTCCAGCGCCGCGATGCGGTCGAGATGCGCCCGCACGACCTCGACGGGCGAGACTTTCTTCGAGGCGATCATGCGGGCTAGCTCGGTCATGGAGGTCCAGCAGAGCTCGCTCACGGGGTCCCTTTCGCTCAGAAGATACGGTACTGCGAGGCCGGCTCGGTCTCGGGCGGAATGTCGCGGATGGCGGCGAGCCCGTTCCGGCCCGCTTCGACGAGCGGGAGGAGGGCGGTCAACTCCTCGTCGGAGAGCTCGAGGCCCTGCGCTTTGGCCAGCGTGCGAAGCGTGTCCACGGTCAGCTTTCCCATGCGCGCAGGATAGCGCATAATCCAGCCCATGCCCACACGCGATCAGGGCGCGCTCACTTGGCTGCGGGAAATCGAGGCGGCATGCCGCGGCAGGAACTTCGACGCCGGCCGCCTCATGTTCGCCCAGGACGCGGTCGCCTTCGGCACCTGGGCCATGGCCGTCCACGGGCTCGACAACATCGAGCGGGAGCAGTGGCGGAACGTCTGGCCGCGGATCCGCGGCTTCACCTTCGAGTCGAGGCCGGAGGTCCGCACGGACGGCGACACCGCATGGATCGCCGCTGGCTGACGATCCGAGGCCACGGGCCCGGACGGCAGGCCCTTCTCCCGCCCCGGCCGCGCCACCTTCATCCTCGCGCGCCGCGACGGCCGCTGGCTCTGCGTCCACAGCCACGTCTCGCTCCAGCCGACGCAGTCCGAGTCGGCCTACGGCAGGCTCGGCGCGTAGGTGCGCGCCTCAGCGCGACAGCTAGTCCGGCAGGGCGTGCACACATCGCGTGCCCTGATGTCGCAGCAGGACAAAATCTTGTCGCGCTACAGCCGCGACAAGGTGGACATCGGCGAGACCCTCGCCCGGGTCCTCCGCACGCTGTCGAAGGCGCTCCCGCTCGGCCGCCCGCTGCGCGCCCTGTCGGTCGGCTCCAGCACCGAGCCGCAGTTCCGCATCCTGGAGGCGAATTTTCGCGGCGGGCTCTGCCCGCTCGACGTCGAGCGGGCGGCCCTCGGGGTGATCCGCGAGCGGATCCGTCGGCAGTGGCTGACCCACGTCTTCCCCCTTCGCCATGACTACACCAAGGTCTTCCTCGACCGCGACGATGGCTCTACCGGCTTTCGTATGGGTAGAGATCGAGGCCTCCAGAGTGGAAGTAGATGGCCGTCTTGAAGTGCTCGGCGTTGCGGAAGCCGCGGGCGGTCTTCTTCACCCACTGGATGACCGCGTTGACCCCCCTCGATGCCGGCGTTGGTGAGGTGATGGCGCAGGTAGGTCAGCAGGTTCGGCAGGGGCCGTTGGATCAGCTTGGCGACGGCCGCCAGGGGCTTGAGCCGGCTATGCGTCGCGCGCCAGAACCAGCGCGTGAAGAACGTCCGGGCCGCGCCGGGGTAGCGGTACGCCCAGAAGGTGCGGAAGCGCTCCTTGAGGGCCCCGGCCCGGCCGACCTTGAGG
>JACQWA010000380.1 GCA_016209425.1 Candidatus Rokuibacteriota bacterium | reverse complement strand
GTGCAGCACGCCGTCGAACGCTGCGCGGGTTGCGGCCGCTCCCTGGCCCATCAGGCGCCGGATCGCGTCGAGCGCCGCCAGGTCTTCGACCTGCCCGAACCGAAGCGGGCGGTGACCGAACACCAAGGCGAGGTCAAGACCTGCGCCTGCGGCTGCGTCACCCGCGCCGCCTTCCCGGCGGAAGCCGCGGCCCCCGTGCAGTACGGCCCGCGCCTCAAGAGCGTGGCGGTCTATCAGCGCATCGTGGACGTGGGCTATGCTCAGAACCCGGTCGCGGACCCGCCGCCCGGCCCGCAACGGCGGGGCCGCCGCAAGCAGAGCAAGGCCCGCAACCTCCTCGATCGCTTCCGCGACCATGCCGATGGCATCCTCGCCTTCATGCGCGACTTTTCGGTCCCGTTCGACAACAATCTGTCTTATGCCGCGCGCGGCATAAGACAGATAATGCCGACTTCCGGATTATGCCGCGCGGCGGCCCAGAAGTGTCCGGTTACGGGGGATTTCTCATATTCCTTGTGCATTCGGTCGGCATAATCACAGGCTTTCCAGGAAGGCCAGCAGCGGGTCGGAGGGACGGTAGCGCTCCGGCGCAGCACCGGTGCTGGTTCCATGCGCGAGAGCCCGTTCTTTCAGGCTCATGTCGGCGTGCAGGTAGACTTGCGTTGTTTCCGTTGATTCATGGCCCAGCCAGAGGGCGATGACAGTCAGCTCCACGCCCCGCCGGAGAAGGCTCATGGCCGCCGTGTGGCGAAGCGTGTGTGGCGTGACTTTCTTGCCCTTGAGCGAAGGACAGCGCTCAGAGGCGGTGGCAGCCTGGCGAGCGACGAGTCGCTGGAGAGCATCCGCACTGATGCGTCCGCCACGAGAGCTGGGGAAGACGGGATCGCCCGTCTCTCCGCCCTGTTCCGTGATCCATTCCTTGAGGACCGCGGCGGCGTCCGTGCTCAGAGGAGTGCAACGCGTTTTCCGACCCTTTCCGAGGCATCGGACATGAGCGCCAGCGCCGAACTCCACGTCTTGACGCCGCAGACAGGTGAGCTCGCTGTTGCGCAGGCCGGTCTGCGCGGCAACCGTCAGGATCGCTCTGTCGCGCCTTCCAAGCCACGTGTCGGGGTTGGGCGCCGCTACGAGCGCCGCGACCTCTTCGTCGGTGAGGAACTCTACCGGGCCACGCTGGTAGCGCTTGGTGGGCATCGCAAGGAGGCGTTGACACTGCAGCGCATGTGCCGGTTCGTTGACGGCCACGTACCGGAAGAAGGCGCGCAACGCGGCCAGACGGACGTTTCGTGTCCGCGTGCAGTTGCCCCGGTCGACTTCCAGATGCTGGAGGAAATCGCCCACGAAAGAGGGGTCGAGTTCCTCCACACGCAACGCGCAGGGCGCCTGCTTGAGGCGCTCTGCGGCGAAACGCAAGAGCAGTCGGAAGGTGTCGCGATAGTTGGCGACCGTGTACGAACTGGCGCCGAGCTGTGTGCGCAAGCGCTCCGTGAAGAAGCCCTGGAGCAGGGCGGGCAGGCTTGACGCGTTCATCGTGCACCTCCCCCCTGCCCAGTGCTGCAGCGTTCAGTGGCCAGACGGAGAAGCTCCGGTACCGCCTGGATGTACCAGTAGGTGTAAGCGACCTGGACATGTCCCAGGTACGTGGCGAGTTTGGGCAGTTCCCGCTCCACGTCAAGGCCTGCCCGATACCATTCGATGAGCCTTCGCGTCGCGAACGTATGGCGTAGGTCATGGAGCCGCGGCCCCCGGCCGATTCGTCGGTTCCCCACCGGGGTCCGCAGCCCGATGGCACAAGACAGCTTCGCGAACGTGCGGCGCGTGGTGCAATGCTGCAGGCGTGTTCCGCGCTCGGAGACCAGGAAAGCGTCGCTGCGACGCCGCCGGAGGACTTCGTCGCGCCGCCCGGCATAGTGTGCGAGCGCAACTCGCGTCGTTTCGTCCAGGGGGACGAAACGAGACTTCCCGAACTTCGTCTGTCGAATGCTCAGGATACCGTTTTGGAGATCCACATCGCGGGCATCCAGCGCCAACGCCTCCCCCGATCGCAGACCGGTAGCCGCGAGCAGCCCGATGAGTGTCACATGGGTCTGGGCGCGCAATCCCTTGGGCGAAGGCAGTCGAGCTGCCTCGGCCATGAGTGACTCGATCTCCTGGTCGGTATAGATATAGGGTATGCTCCGTCGATGGCAGGCAGCGAGCAGCCCCGCTGGAGGGACCTGCGTCCGAGGGTCGAACACACTGAGCCAAGCGGCGAATCGCCGCACCATGCTCAGCCGTGCTGCCCGCGTGGCACGTTGAACTCCGGCTGGTTCCCCGGCCCACCGGACGGCAAGGTCCGTGGTGATGAACGTCGCTCCCTCCCGGTGGAGGAAATCGACGAAACGGCGCAGCGCCGAGCCAGGCCAGCGAAGCTGCGAGCCCAAGGCACGGCGGACCGTCACGTATTCTGCGAGTGCGTCGCGCAGGTCCTTCATCGCGCACCTCCCGTACCCGGCCAGCGCCGAGCAACCCCACGCAGTGTCTCAAAGGCCACCTTCGCATAGATCTCGGTGGTGCCCTGGGATCGATGGCGCAGAACCTCGGCGATCTCCGCGATCGAAGCGCCGTGGCGGATCATCCGCGTCGCCAGACTGTGACGGAACAGGTGCGCCGCGCCGCGGCCGGCGCGGCATATCCCCGCCCGGGCCAGCGCTCGACGAACAATGTGGCCGACCGCCGCAGGGCCCCTGAGTTCCACGCGCGGCGCCCACATTCTCAGAAACACCCTGCGGGAGGCACTGTGGCTACGGTCCTGATGGAGGTAAGAGGCCAGCGCCTCTCCGATTTCGGACAGCAGGGGCATACGCTCCAGTGCCCCGCCCTTGCCTCGGATGATCATCTCTGCGGTCCGCCAACGGATATCGTCCAGTTCCATGCCGACGACTTCGCTTGCTCGCAGCCCGAGACGTGCGAGCAGGAGCAAGACGGCGTAGTCGCGACGGCCGCATGGAATCGCGCGATCCGTCGTCGAGAGCACACGCTCCACCTGCTCGGGCGAGAGAAAGGTGGGTGCGGTGGCCTGGCGCCATCTGCGAACGGCAGGGACGGCGAAGGACAGGTCAAGCGGCGTTCTTCCTCGCGCATAGAGGAACCGAAGAAAGGATCGGAGCGCCGCGCCCAAGAGTCGCGCGTATTCGCTCGACCGACTTCGGATATGCTCGAGCACAAAGGCATGGACGGTCGGTGCGTTGAACTGCTCCGGCGTAACGCATCCGCATCGGGCCACCCGTTCCGTGAGGAAATCACGGATGTAGGGGGTGTAAACGCAGATCGAGTTCTCCGCGAGTCCCCGTTCGCCGCGCAGGTAATCCACATAGCCCCGCAGCAGCGCGTCTTCAGGCGAAGCCTCAACCACCGCGAGGGAGGATGGGACTCCACCCTTCAGGCGCAAGTACCCCAGGAAAAGCCGCACCGTGGCGCTTTCGAGTGCGGCCTGAGCCTTCCGTCGTCGCGGACCGCGTCTCAGGAACGCCACGGCATGGGACTCGTTGAGGTCCTCTACGGTGACCTTCGTACGCCTGGTCCAGCGGGCGAACGATAGGGCGATGCTCCGTTTCTTCCGCAACGTCCTGTCCGCGTAGCCCGCAGCGCGAAGGTGCGTCAGAAAGGACCCAACGTGAGTATCCAGCAGGCCCGCCTCGGGGCCGTCTTCCGATTCAACAGCGTGTACCGACATGTGGTCTCTCCTTCTCTGGCATCATTGCCAGGTCAAAGAGACCATCCTGTTTATGCCGCGTCCTCAACAGCAAAAGCGGCGAAACCCCTCGCGAAACCGGTCGTAGTGCCTGCCGCGCGGCATAATCCGGAAGTCGGCATTATCTGTCGGAGCGTGACCTGCGCATGATGAAGCTGCGCCAGAAAATCTCCGGGACCTTCCGCAGCTTCGACGCCCTCGTGAACTTCTGCCGCCTGCCTGTGCCGGGCACGGCAGACAGGCATCCGCGGCTACGTCTCGACCGCACGGAAGAACGGTCTCACCGCCCTGGACGCCCTGCGGCGGGTCTTCGTTGGCGACCCTTTCGTGCCGGTCATCGACACCTCGTGAGCTGCCCTCAACCGGCCGCGCCGGAGATGTCCCCATTTAGCTCAGGAGGCATCCCGCCGCGGGATGCCTCCTGAGCAGTTACTGAAATTCCAAAGGCGGCTCCCCGACGGGTTTAGTTCAACCAAACTCTTTGCCGCGGCTCGCGGACTCGCGCGGCAAAAAGTCTTAATTCGTTTTTTGTGTCTTTTCGTGTTTTTCGTGGCGATTGAAGCCGTTGTGGTTGCGGCTGCGCCGCGCCGTGTCTCCGTGGCAGACGCTTTCTTGTGGTTTCCCAATCCAAGGCTACCTGAGCAGTCACCCGTTGGGTTCATCACGACCGCGCCCAGTACGGTGGTGAAGTCATCCCCCGCCTGGCTGCCGATGCGCGGATCAGCGCCAGTCTCCTCTACAAGTGCGTCCAATTCGCCCGCGCGTTCCCAATTCTCTCCGCGCGGAGAGAATTGGCGCACTACCGCGTCCTGACGCAGGTCGAGACCAAGACGCAGCGCAAAGCCATTGAGCGTGAGGCAGTTAAGTGTTGATCTGGTCCACCTTCACGCGGAGGGACGGGATCATGGATTTGTCGAGGAGGAGGTGTATTGACACACGTCATGACTTGGCCCATATTGGCTAGGACATGGCAACTGTAACCGAAATTGTTAGGTCAGAACCGCAGGCTACTTTGCCCGCCCGTGAGGTCAGCAGGTTCCTTGAGCAGCTCATCGAGTTGAGCGGGGTCACCGAGAAGACCCTCGCCCAAGCGGTGGCGATGTCGGGATCGCAACTCAACCGGATGCTCTCCAAGCGAACCGGCTCGGTCAAAGCGCAGACGATCCAGCCGCTGCGACGCATCGCCGTGCTGGTCGAGGAGGCCGGGCAGACGTTGACTGGCGCAGGCGCCAAGGCGTGGTTGACCACGCCCAATCCGTATTTGGATGATGTGCCGCCGATTCAGCATCTGCGCTCGGAGAAGGAGTTGGAGAAGGCGCTCGATGTGCTCGCCTCGATTCGTCACGGATTCCCGGCGTGAACCTGGCCGCGCTGCCTGAGTTGTGGCCGGGCGCGCCTCCTGCGGCGAGCATCTACCACCGCCTGGTGGACAAGGAATATGCTCAGCAAATTGATGAGATCGCCCAAACCGTGCTGCGGTCGTGGCGCTACAACCCACGCGGTGAGTTCGGGATTCTGTATCTGTCATCGAGTCCCGCCTGCGCCTATCGGGAGAAACTCAAACAAATGTTTGGCAGAAAGGATTACCTGAAACCGCAAGTCGTCGGACAGTTCGGGGTCAATCTGCCCAAGTGCTTGCATCTGACGAATTCCGCGTGCTTGGCGAAGCTTGCGGTCAGCCGCGAACAACTGGCCGATCCGTCCGATTTCTCCGTCCCGCAAAGCATCGCGCGTGAAGCCAGGCGCATCGGGTTCGAGGCGATCATCGCGCCATCGGCCATCGGCGAAGATTGCCACACGTTGGTCGTGTTCAAGGACAGGCTATCGCCCCCCGCCCAATGCATCTGCGATCTCGATTCCATCCGCGACTACCCATGACGCGGAGCGCCACTCTGTCTGCCGTCTGACCGGCAGATTGAACCACACCCCGCCCGAACCGAGCATCGACTTTCATCGTGCTCCCGACTATCATG
>JACQWA010000376.1 GCA_016209425.1 Candidatus Rokuibacteriota bacterium | reverse complement strand
GCGTACCAGTCGTAGAAGCTCATGTTCACGCCGCCGAAGAGCTGAAGGAACCGCGAGCCGCCGGCGTAGGAGAGGTAGGACATGGCGGGAATGGGGGAGAAGCCGAAGACGCGGTCCGGGCCCCACTTCTTGGCCGTGTAGAGGCAGGCCGCGGCGATGATTTCCAGCACCTCGTCCCACCTCGCCCGGCGGAAGCCGCCCTTGCCGCGGGCGCGCTGAAAGCGGGCGCGCTTCTCCTCGTCTCCTACGATGGCCCCCCAGGCGTCGACCGGGTTCGGGTGTTGAGCTTTGGCCTCCCGCCAGAAGTCCATCAGCACGCCGCGGATATAGGGGTACTTGACCCGGATGGGGCTGTAGACGTACCAGGAGGCCGAGATCCCGCGCTGGCACCCACGCGGCTCGTAGGGCGGGAGCCCCGGCTCCAGGAGCGGGTAATCGGTCTGCTGCATCTCCCAGGTGATGATGCCGTCCTTGACAAACACCGCCCACGAGCAGCCACCAGTGCAGTTGACGCCATGAGTGCTGCGGATGACGGTATCGTGCTGCCAGCGGTTCCGATAGAACTCCTCCCACCCGCGAGCCTTGGGTTTTACGAGATCCTGAATCCAGCCCATGTTCATGACCTCCGGAATTCCAGCATCCAGCGATCAGCGATCACCGTGAGGGCCCGGGGCTGCGTGATGAGCCCTCCCGTCGGACTATGTGCCGGCGGACGGTGCCGAGACGATACCGCCAAGAAAAATGCAGGATCCACAGGAAGAGCGCGGCACCCCCGATCGCCAATCCTGTCAGTTGACCCACCGCCTGGGGGGAGCGTTCCGTCACCGAAGCCTGCTGGATGAAGGCTCGCAGATGGGCCTGCTCCTGGGGCGTCAGAGGAAGGCGCATGAAGATCGGCCTCATGGTGGGAAACGGAGTGCTGGCGAGGACGGAGGCGAGGCCAGCATCGCCGAACTTCGAGGACGCCAGGGTCAGATCCGGTCCGAGAGCGCCGCCCCCGAGCGCGCCGATCCCCGCGAGGCTGTGACAAGCCATGCAGGCGGGGCCGCCATTCTTCAAGCGGCGAACCCCGGTGAACAACTCCTTGCCGACAAGGGGGTCCCCGCCCGGCAAGGGCGACAGCGGAGCCCAGGTTGTCTGCGGGGTCCCTTGGCCGCGGATCTCCAAATAGGCAAGGAGCGATCTGGCCTGAGTCTCCGTCACCCCCTGGTTGGGCATCGGCACGTTCTTGAATTCCTCGAGCAAACGGGTCGCAATCGGGTCACCGGCTGCGAGCATTTTGTCTGGTGCGGACATCCAGCGGATCAGCCAGGTCCTTTCCCTCCTCGCCGTCACCCCTTTGAGATCCGGCCCCACTAACGGTCCACTGCCAATGGTGTGGCATGCCACACACTTCTCTTGGAAGATGGCCTGGCCCTCGCTCGGCGACTGGGCCAAAGCGAAAGGCGCGCTCACGGCCATGGCGCCAGCCAGAAGCGCGGCGACCAGTCCCAGCGCAAAGGCGCCACCGCTGGAGAGGAAAAAACGACGGCTCCGAAGGCTCCGGACTCCTATGGGCTCGTTCTCCATCGTGGTCATCCCCCTCTTGCTTCTGACCCAAGAGCCCATCGGGCACCGCGCAAGATCTCCCGCGGCCGCACAGGGCCCTGTTTCTCGCGGGAGGGCGATCTTGAAAACACGCGACCTCTTCCAAAGACCGAGACTCATAGCGTAGTCGGATCAGTCCAGGCGCATCCGCGGCCTTTCAGAGCGATGTCAGCGAGTGTGAGGGTCCCCAGGCGACTCTCCAATTCAGCCCGAGTGGCCGCTCCCACGCCGTGGAGAAGGCAGGGAGACTCCTCGCTGCATCGGCGCGGCCAGAAGTAGCAGCGGCGAAAGCGGTCGGACCCCTCAGTGACCTCGAGGATCTGCCGGACCGTGACCCGGTCGGGCGAGGTCGTCAAGGCGTAGCCCCGCTGGCGACCGCGAGAGGATACGACAAGACCGCTCCGGGTGAGCTTCTGGAGGATCTTGGCGACGAAGTTCTGAGGGAGACCTCGGGACCGGGCGATCTCGTCGGCCGCGACTGGCCGATCGGGGTCGCCCTGCTGGGCCAGGGCGACCATGACCTGGATCCCGTAAAAACTCTCCTGGGAAAGCTTCATGGAGTCAATACATGCGCCGACTCTCAATTCACAACGGCAGGGGGTGGTTAGACAATAGATAGAAGGCACATTTTTTCTGGGTCAAATGCATTAGCAGACCCGTTTGGGGACTGCTGGGACGGAGTCCGCCGACCTATGCCCGCCCTGGCGGCAACCCGCTGTCGACTGGCAGGGCGAATGTAGGCTAGGTTAATTAAGGCAAGAAAGCGAAGGCGACGAAGCGCTCGAACAGCACCAGGGCCCGTCCCCAACGCGAAAAAGGCCCAGCACGGGCTAGAAGCGCCCTGAAACTAGAAGCGCCCTGAAAGATATAGCGAAAGCCCAAACCATGGGGCATGCCATACGAGTTGCAGAGTACGTGATCCGGTGCCAGAGGTTCCGCGCGACCAGCGGTTTCAGGCGACGGAGTGATCATCCGAACGGGAGGATAGACCATGGACACCGTGGATCGATTGAACGAACTCCTCGAGGCTGAGCGGGCCGGCGTCGAGACGCTCTCCCGACTCCTCCCCGAGGCGCGCACTCCAGAAATGCTGAGACTCTTCGAGCGGGTCAGGAGTGACGAGGACCACGGTCGGGTAGAAGCCAAGTATCTGCGAGCCTACCTGGACGAGTTCGCGTTCCGGTTCAATGGGCGCAAGTCCCGCCACGTCGGCATGATCTTCTTCCGGTTGGCTCAGCAGGGAGTCCAGACGGCCCCCCTCCCGTACCGTGCGCTTGTCAGGCCGGTGAGAAAGCACAAGCAGTAGGGGTTCCATGACCGAAGTGGATAAGCCTTTCAGCGTGATTCGTCGTCGAAACCGCCCGATCGTCTCCCCGAAGCCGACGCCGTCAGGAATATACTGATCCGACGAAGCGGGGGACCAGACGAAAAGGCTTGACAACCGGTCCTTCCATATCAGACATCCGGTCATGCTCTCGGAGGGGCCCCTGACGCGGGGAGGGGCAGGC
>JACQWA010000369.1 GCA_016209425.1 Candidatus Rokuibacteriota bacterium | reverse complement strand
TTCCGGCCATTCATCCGGTGATGTGGTGAGGCGCCGCTGTTCATGCGGGTCCTCACCACATCACCGGATGAATCCCGGTACGGAGCCAGGGTGGAGGCGGCGGCGGCGTCCTCACGGAGCTCCCGCCCGTGCGCCCCCACGTCGCCCGCTTCGACATCGCCATCGGTCGGGGCTCCAGTTCGGGTTCCTGCTGCCGCTGCCGGCTGGGGCCGCGTATGACCTGGGTCATACCGCGCTCGTGAAAGCTGGCGCAGAGTGCCGGCAACAAGGAGGACCGGCCGCAGGGCAGACGGCCTCGCCTCGGTCGACAGGCGACCAGGAGCTCGCGAAGCTGCTGGTCAACGACAGCCGCGCACAGAACGAGCCACAGCATTCTCTTGTTCGACATGCGGCATCCTCCTTCCGATGCTGGTGGGGACCACGCGGGAGCTGCTTCGCAACCGGAGTGCCAGGGCCGCCGGCGCCAGCCTGTTCGTCATCCACCCGAGTCGAAAGAGATTTTTCGCGCGCGAAGCGCGCGAGCGGGCGGCGAACGCCGTCAGGCGTGCGTAACCCGCTGCTCGCTGCGTACCGCCGTGCGCGGCCGCGATGGCCGGGGTCGCTGGACCTTCTGCTCCTGGACCTGATTCCTTCGGAATATTTCGTGGCCGGCACGTATCTTCTCCAGTGGGAAGGACCTGAGGGTGGCGCTGGACCCGGAGCCGACGAGAATCCGGAGGTTCGAGGAGCAGGTCTTGGCTCATCTGGACGACCTCTACCGCGTGGCCCTCCGACTCACCGGCAAGGGCCCCGAGGCCGAAGACCTGGTCCAGGAGACCTGCCTTCGCGCGTTCCGATCCCTGGACCAGCTCGCGCACCCGACGGCCGCAAAGACGTGGGTCTTCGCGATTCTTCGCTCCGTCTACCTGCGCCAGGCGGAGCGCGAACGCTTCGGGCACGCGCTCGTGGGTCTCGAGGACCTTGACGCTTCCCTTCTTGTCCCCAGCGAGGCGGTGCGTGACCTGTACGAAACCTATTCGCCGTGGCGAGAAGCCCTGAAGCAGGAGGTCCGAGGGGCGATTTTGAAGTTGCCCCTTGTCTATCGAGAGGCTCTGATCCTCGCCCACATCGCCGGCTTTACCTACAAGGAGATTGCGCGGATCCTGGATGTGCCTCTGGGAACCGTCATGTCGCGGCTCTTCCGGGCGCGCAGGATGCTTCGGGCATGCCTTCGTGAGAGCCTGGCGAGCCGCGGCCGGCCGGAGCCAACTCGATGACGTGCCGGGAACTCGTGAGCGCCATCGACCCCTACCTGGACGATGAACTCACCGTCATGGAGACTCTCCGGATGCAGGGACACCTCCTCTTCTGTGAGGCCTGCCGACAGGCGATCGAATCCGAGGCGCTCCTCCGCTCCTTCGTCGCGGCCGATGCCGCGGCGGACGAGGCCCCCGCTGCGCTCAGGGAGCGGATTCGTCGGCGAGTCGCGCTGATCCCTTCCACGCTACCCGGACGCCGGTCAAGGCCTCGTCGGCCGGTGCTCTCGCGGGCCTTGCTGGCAGGGCTCGCGATGCTCGGACTGGTCCTCGGAGCCCTCGTCGTTCTGGGCGTCAGGGACCGCGACCACATCTCGCCCCCGGCCGCCGAGGTGGCTGCGAAGCATCTCCTCTATGGCGTCCCTGCAGAGCCGACGCTTGAGCTGGCGACCTCCGAGACGGTCAGGATGGCGGCGTGGTTGGAGCGCCGCCTCGGCTTTTCCGTGAAACTCCCGCTGCTCGCCCGGCCGGGTGAACGCCTGGTGGGGGGGCGGGTCTCGTCGATTGCCGACGCCCCGGCCGCCTACCTTCTCTACGAGCGGAACGGCCGCCGAATCTCGCTCCTGATCACGCAGCCCGTCCCATCCATGCACCGCGGCCAGGCCTCGCACGTGGTCGAGGGAGTGGAGTTTTATACCGCTTCGCTCCACGGCGTCGCCCTGGTTTGGTGGGAAGACACGCAGCGCCTGTACGCGGCGGCCTCCACGGCCGGGCAGAAGGACTTATTGGAGTTCGCCCTGCTCTGTGTCCGGAGCGGAGGCCAGTCCAGAGCAATGGATCGTGTTTCCTGACCTGCAGAGCCAACACTCTGAAGAACCAGGAGGTGACCCATGATGAAGCGTCTGGCGACCGGGATCGGCGTTTTCGGCGTCGCCCTCGGCCTGATCACAAGCCCCGCGGCGGCCTTCCGGTGCCCTCTCCTCATCAAGCAGGCCAACGAGGCGATGGCCAAGGCGAAGGCCAGCGACGGCAAGCTCACGCAGGCCAAGGACCTCGTCGCCCACGCCCAGAGGCTGCACGACGCCGGCCAGCATGCCGAGTCGGTGAAGAAGGCCAACGAGGCGCTCGAGCTTCTCGGAGCAAAAGCGGAATCCACACCGCCCGCCAGAAGGGGATACTAAGGACAAGACCTCTCCGCGGCGATGGTGAGCCCTAAGATTCTTGCCGTTGGGACAGCGGTGCCGACGGCGGCGTTGGGTCAGCAGGAGCTGGCGGCGATCTTGGGTTACTCGGACCCGCTCCGGCGCAACTTTTTCTTGCGGAGCGGGATCGACCGCCGACACTTCTTCGTGGACGCGGGCTGGGCGCGGCCGGACGAGGACCGGATGGGGTTCACCTTTCCAGGTGGCCGGGCCCGGGTCGTCTTGAGCAAGGACGTGCGCCGCATCGCGCCCGCCATGATGGAGGAGGTCGCGAGCCGCCTTCTCAAGGACCACGGGCTGGGCAGGGAGGACGTCCGATTCCGGGCTCTCCACTCGGCAGGTCGGCGGGTGATCGAAAGGGCCCAGGCGGCGTTGGGCCTTGCTCACGGGGACCTCGCGTTCTCGCGCGACATCTTGCGGCGATTCGGGAACATGTCGTCGGCGACGGTGCTGTTCGTGCTGGACGAGGTGCTTCGGTCCGGCCGGCCTCGGCCGGGCGACTGGGGGCTGATGATCGCGCTCGGCCCCGGGTTCGCTGCCGAGGGCGCGCTGCTGCGCTGGTAGCCGGTTGAAGAAGGAGGCCCAAGAGCACGTCCTCCGCGGGAAAGGAAGGTGAGCGCATGCGGCTGACGGTCGCCACGAACTTCGAGGCCGAGCTGGTGGACGGGCTCGCGGGCTACCCCGTGCACGAGCTGTTCGGCAAGCTCCCCGCCGACGCGCTGGGTGGAGGCCGCGCCTCGTACATGCTGTCGCCGCTCTCGAAGCAGGCGCTG
>JACQWA010000370.1 GCA_016209425.1 Candidatus Rokuibacteriota bacterium | reverse complement strand
TTTCCTCAGTAACTGGACGCTGCTCCTCGTTTTCTATGACGATAAACGAGACCCTTTAAGCTAGAAGCTTGTAGATGCCAGCGGAAGCATCCCACCAGGTTTGGCCAAGCAATTTGAGGAGATTGTGCAGATTCGTGGTTTTGGCCATCAAGAAACGGATCGTCGCATCGAGATACGGATCCTTGGCTTCAAGATAATCCGAAGAGAGGAGGCGTCCTTGAAGGGATTGTGAAACCGAAATAGGGATGGGTTCGGCCGGGAAACGCTAACCTAGCACCAACGAGAGGTGATCATGATTCGGCAATACGTGGAGGAGGCGCTCCGGGGCGCGCGTTACGACAAGCTAGAGGATGGCACCTTCTACGGAGAGGTCCCCCGCCTACGGGGGGTACTTGCCACCGCTGAGACACTTGAGAAGTGTCGGAATCAACTCGCCGAAGTGGTGGAGGAGTGGGTATTGGTGCGGGTGGCCAGGGGTCTGGCGGTTCCACCGCTCGGGAAGATCGGGGTGAAAGTCAAGAAAGCGGGCTGATGCCGCGTTGGGGGCCGATCGCGCGCCGGGAGCTGATCCGGGGCCTGCGAACTTTGGGCTTTGATGGACCGTTTTCCGGGGGCAGACATCAGTTCATGGTGCGGGGTGATGTTGTGGTCGCGATCCCGAACCCGCATGGGAAGGACATTGGGGTCGCGCTATTATCTCGTGTCCTTCGGCAGGCGGGTGTCACGCGCTCGGAGTGGGAGAAGGCATAGATATTGGGAGCTATACGCCCGAGGGGAGGAAGAATCATGCTGATGCGGCTGCTTGTACTGCTCGTGACGCTGGGCTTCGTGGCGCCGGTGATGGTCCACGCCCAGGAGCCGTTCCCGACCCGCCCGATCACCCTGGTCGCCCCGTTCCCGCCGGGCGGTGTGGCCGATCTCACCGCCCGTCCCGTCGCGGCGGCGACGGAGAAGGTGCTGAAGAACCCGGTGGTCGTCGTGAACAAGACCGGCGCCGCGGGAGCGGTGGGGATGTCCTTCGTCGCCAACAGCAAGCCCGACGGCTACACGCTCCTTCTGGCGCTGTCGAGCATCTCGATCATCCCCGAGGCCGACAAGCTGTTCAATCGCACGCCGGCGTACACGATGAACCAGTTGATCCCCATCGCGCTCATCTCGGCTGATCCGACGATTCTCGTCGTTCATGCCGACCGTCCCTGGAAGAGCGTGAAGGAGTTCGTCGACGATGCCAGGCGGCGCCCCGGGGAGATCTCCTTTTCCTCCTCGGGCGTCTACGGGACGCTCCACATGGCCACGGAGATGCTGAGCCACGCGGCCGGCATCAAGCTCAAGCACGTCCCGTACGGGGGGGCCGGCCCGGCGCTGACGGCGATCCTCGGCGGCCACGTGGACGCGCTCGCGTCCGGCCCCGCCGTGGTGCTCCCGCACATCAAGGCCGGCAAGCTCCGGCCGCTGGCGGGGTGGGGGGCGAAGCGCGTCGCGGCGCTCCCCGATCTCCCGACCTTCAAGGAGCTCGGCTACGACATCGAGTTTTACATCTGGGCCGGCGTCTTTGCCCCCAGCGGCACGCCGGCCCCCGTGCTCAAGACGTTGCGCGACGCCGTCGGGCACGCGGTGCAGGAGTCGAATTTCAAGGCCGCCATGGCCAGGCTCGAGACTCCCATCGCCTACATGGACGCGCCCGAGTTCCAGAAATTCTGGGATAAGGACGCCAAGATGCTCGCCGACGCGATCAAGCGCGTGGGCAGGATCGAGGAAAAAAAGTAAGGTAGAATACGGCCATGGCCATTCTCAAGGTGGCGCGGCTCGGTCACCCCGTGCTCCGGAACGTCGCGGCTCCGGTGCCCCTTTCGGAGATCCGCCTGCCCGAGACCCAGCGGCTGATCGACGACATGGTCGAGACCATGCGGGAGTACAACGGGGCCGGGCTCGCGGCCACCCAGGTTCACACCGGGAAGCAGATCGCCGTCATCGAGGTGCTGGCGAACCCGCGCTACCCTGACGCCCCGAACATCCCGCTCACGGTCCTCGTCAACCCCGTCGTGACGCCCCTGACGGAGGCGATGGAGGAGGGGTGGGAGGGGTGCCTGTCGATTCCCGACATGCGGGGCAAGGTGCCGCGCTACACCTCGGTGCGGCTCCAGGCCTACGACCGGGGAGGCGAGCCGATGGATCTGGTCGCCAAGGACTTTTTCGCCCGGGTCATCCAGCACGAATCCGATCACCTGAACGGGATCGTCTATCTGGACCGTATGAAGGACCTTTCCACGCTGACCCACCTGACCGAGTGGAGCAGATACTGGCTGGGTGCCTCGGAGCAAGCCGATTGAGCGTTCTGGCGGTCTGCAAGGACCTGTTCTTCACCACGCGCATCGAGGAGACCGGCAAGCTGGTCGGGGCCCCCGTCGAGTTCGTCCGCCGTCCGGACGAGCTGGCCCAGAAGCTTGCGGGGTTGAAACATGAGCTCGTCATCGTGGATCTCACCACTCCCGGGTGGGACTACCATGCGCTGTTCACGGCCCTCGAGCGCCACGACCCGCGGCCGCCGATCCTCGGCTTCACGACCCATGCCCTGGCCAAGGCCACCCAGCCGTGGCACCCGCGCTGCGATCGCGTGGTGACCAAGGAGACGTTGACCCGGGAGCTGGCGGATATTCTGGCGCGCGGGCTCGCCGCCCGCCCGGCGCCTCGGAGGTGATGACCATGACCGCGGAAGAGTTCGTGCAAGAGCTGGAGGCGACGAACCAGGAGTTCCTCAAGCGCCTGGCGCCGGACGACACCCTGAGACCGGAGGTGGAGGGGGACCTCACCGTCTTGAGCCTCCTCAAGGTCGCGCTCAAAAACGAGATCGAGGCCAGCGAGATCGCCGCCCGCTGGATGGTGACGACCGACGACCTCGACGTGAAGCTGGCCTTCGCCCGCCAGGTGGGAGACGAGGCGAAACACTATCGCCTGGTCGTCGAGCGTCTCCGCGAGCTGGGCTTCGACGCCAGGGGCCACAACCCCGTGGGCAAGGGGTACGGCGCGCTCTTTCAGTACCTCGCGACGCTCCGGACGACGGTGGAGCGCGTGGCGGCGGGGCAGTTCACCCGGGAGGCCATCGCGGTGGTGAAAAACCGTCAGTTCATCGAATTCTGCGAGCGGGCCGGGGACACGGTCACCGCGACGCTCTACCGGGACGTCATCGAGCCCGACGAGCGCTACCATCACGCGCTGGGGCGCTCGCTGCTTCTTCGCCACGCGACCACGGCCGAGGCTCAGGAGGCGGCCCGCCGCGCCGCGGCCCGCACGCTGTCTCTTGCCGAAGAGCTCCAGACCGCCGCCCTCAAGACCGCGGGGATTCACCACGCCCCCGGCTGTTAGGGAGAACATGCGATGGCGAAGATACTGATCGACGCGTCTCACGGCCCCGAGGATCCGACGAAGGCGGTGCTGCCGTTCTTCGTCGCCCGGAACGCCCTCGAGCTGGGCCACGAGGTCACGATCTTCCTCGTGGGCGACGCGACGGGCCTCATCCGGGACAGCGTGATCGAGACGGTCGTCGGGGTGGGCCCCGGCGCCCTGAAGGACCACTTCAAGGCGGTCAGGGAGGGAAAGGCCACGATCTTCCTCTGAACGCCATGCGCCAAGGCCCGTGCGGTCTCCGACAGCGATCTCGCCGGCAAGAACGCGTCGCTGAGCGACGCCAAGACGCTCGTCAAGCTCGCCCTCGAGGCGGACGCGAGGTTTTCGTATTAGCACCGACGAGTCGCTGAACGAGTTCGCCGCCGCGGTTCAGCGGCCGGAACGCGGGATCGGCCTGGCGACCGCGGCGCTGCTGATTGCCAGGATGGAGTACCCGGAGCTGGAGATCCGGGAGTACCTCGACCGGCTCGACCGCCTGGCGGCCCAAACGAAAGCCGCCGGCTGGGAGCGCGACCCGCTCCGCCGGCTCCACCGCCTGCGCGAGTTTCTCTTCGAAGAGCAGGGGTTCAGGGGAAACGCCGAGCCATACTACGATCCCCGGAACAGCTTTCTCAACGACGTCCTCGACCGGCGCCTCGGTATCCCGATCACCCTATCCCTGGTCCTGATCGAGGTCGGCCGGCGGCTCGGATTGGCCATCCACGGCATCGGGCTGCCGGCCCATTTTATCGTCGGCTTTCAGACCCAGGACGGGTGTGTGCTTCTGGATCCCTTCAGTGGCGGGGCCATGCTGACCCCCGAGGCGTGCCAGGAGGTCGTCTCCCGGGCACTGGGCCGCCCGGTCGAGCTCCAGGACCAGCACTTCGTCCCCGTCACCAAGCGGCAGTTCCTCGTTCGGATGCTGAACAACCTGAAGGCGATCTACTTCCAGCAGGAGGCATGGGACAAGGCGCTCGGAGTGGTGGAGCGGCTGGTGCTCCTGGACCCTGAAAACTCGTGTGAGACCCGTGACCGCGGAGTGGTGCTCCTGAAGCTCGGTGAGCTCCGGCGCGCCGCCCAGGACTGGGAGACTTACCTGGGTCAAAGACCCGAGGCGCCCGACGCCGAATCGGTCCGCTCCCGGCTCCGTCGCGTTCGGCAAGCCCTCGCCGCCCTCAACTGACCCGGCACAGGGAACTCGGGCCATGCGAGTCCAGGGAGGGCAGAACCTCTACGGCTTCACCGTCGGGATCCTCATGCTGGACACCCAGTTCCCGCGGATTGTGGGGGACATGGGGAACGCCGCCACGTTCGACTTTCCGGTCCGCTACCATCGCGTGATCGGGGCCACACCGGAGCGGGTGGTGCGGAAGGGCGACAGGGATCTCCTGCCGACCTTTATCGAGGGCGCCCGGTTCCTCGAACAGGAGGGCGTCGGGGCGATCAGCACCAACTGCGGCTTCCTGGCGAAGTTTCAAAGGGACATGGCCGCTGCCGTCCGAATTCCCGTCTTCACCTCGAGCCTGATGCTGGTCCCGCTGGTTCACCGGATGCTGTCACCCGGTCGCGCGGTGGGAATCCTCACGGTCGACGCCTCTTCCCTGACCTCCGAGCAGTTGTCCGGCGCGGGGATCGGCCCTGACATGCCCATCGCCATCGCGG
>JACQWA010000373.1 GCA_016209425.1 Candidatus Rokuibacteriota bacterium | reverse complement strand
GTCTGGACCTCGTCCGTGTGGACCGCCACGACGTCGGCGGCGCCGGGGCGGGGCGCGCGGCGCGAGGGCCGCACCCGCGCGGCGAGGGCGTCGAGCTTGGCGTCGGGCAGCAGCGGGGTCTGGCCCGCCAGCGCGGCCTGCAGCTTCTGCGCGAGGCCGGCCCAGTGCGCTTTGGGGGCGGGCGTCAGCGCGCCGAGCGAACAGATGACCCGGTGGCGCGGGCCGCGCGGCGTCGCCACCGACTCGACGAGGAGATGATTGACGTAGGTCTTGCCGTGGATGCGCCGGGTGGTGCGCTTGATGAACACCGCCCCTATTTGGTCCCTACCGGCCCAAAGATGTCAAGCAAAATGTGGCGGTTGATTCGTGACTATTTCGGCGATTTCGGCCACCCCACCCCCGAAATTACAGGGGGTTGCGCCGGCCACTCGGCCCGAAGCGCCACTTCGCGGGCGGCATAATGTGGAAGTTGGGCTAGTGAAATCGGCGATGGACGACCTGAGCCGACGCGGATTTCTCAAGGCTGGGGCCACCACCGCGGCGGGCCTCGGCCTGATGATGACGGCTCCGCGGGAGACGGACGCGAGGACTCTGAGAGTGGTTGCCAGCTCCACTGACCTCGTCGCCATCGCCCACGAACTCGGCAAAGACCGGGTGCAGGGGTATAGCTTCTTCCTCGGCTACCAGGAACCCGAGCTGTGGGTGGATGAGGTCTTTCCAAGCTGGATGCTCAGGGCGGCCCGGGCTGACCTCTTCATCCGGATCGGCCTCTTCGCCGATGTCTGGGCGGACACCGTCATCGAGGGGGCGCGGAACCCGAAGATCTTTCCGGATGGCCCCGGCTTCGTGGACGCCTCGGATGCAATCGAGGTTCTCGAAGTGCCAACGGGCCGCATGGACCGGTCGCTCGGCGAGATCCACCTTCAGGGCAACCCCCACTATCTCCTCGATCCCCTCAACGCCAAGATCGTGGCAGCGACCGTCCTGCGTGGGCTCATCCGGGCCTCTCCGGCCGATGCCGAATTCTTCCGGAAGAACGCCGAGGACTTCTCCCGCCGAATCGACCAGGCCACGGCCCGATGGCAGATGGCCGGCGGGCCGCTCCGGGGGAAGAAGCTCGCCGCCTACCATAAGACCTGGTCCTATCTGGCGAGGCGCTTCGGGTTTGAGGTGGTGGGGTACTGCGAGCCGAAGCCGGGCATCGAGCCCTCGCCCGCCGACGTCCGCCAGCTCGCCGAGACCATGACGCGGGAACGGGCCCGGCTGATCATCCACGCCCCGGTCTACAGCACCCGCATCCCGCTCGCCGTTGCCCGCGAGGTCGAAAAGCGGACGGGCCAGCCAGTCCGGGTCCTGATGCTCCCCGCCCACGTGGGGGGCGTACCGGAGGCCAAGGACTACTTTGCCCTCTTCGACTACCTCCTCGACAGGCTGAACGAAGCCCTCCGGTGAGTCAGACGCCGCCTCGCATAGCGAACCTGGCTGGCGAGCTGCCCGCGAAGTTCATGTGCTGAACTTTGTGCTGAACACGGGCCGGGTTGAAGCGAATAAGAGCCGCAGCCGAGAAAATTGTCCTTCCGTGAGAGGAAAAATCAGAACACGCAACGCCAAAAACGAAGCGGGGTTGCGAAGCGCGCCTGATAAATCGGCGACTTCCGCAACCCCGCCGGAGGCAATTACGAATCAGCTGCTCTGCCGCTGAGCTACACCGGCCTTTGCGGGTACTTACGAGCGACGCGACCTCGATTTTACCACCTTGTGCTGATTTTGTGCCGAAGTCGTCCAGGGACGCGACGGCCTCCCGCAGCCGGCCGGGGCTCACGTGAGCGTAGCGGAGGGTCATGGGCGGATCTCCGCCGCCAGAGCGGCCCGCACATCTGTAACGCCCAGCCGCCGCTGCAAAGCCAGAGCCGTTGCCAAGCCCACATTTACGCGCGTCACGTGGTCAGGAACTCGTGTTCACGGCGCGACGAGGCGACGGTATCCGTACGCCTTCGCCGCGTGCTCTTCTGTGATGAGGCCATCTTCGAGGTCGCGCTCGACGAGGGCCCGTTCCCGCTCTCGCGGGCTGCCAATCCCCGCTCCCCCGGGGATTCGGCACGTGATGACGTCTCCGGGATCTAACAGTAGCTGCCGCCCGGAGGCATCCGGCCTCCCGTTGACGAGGAGCTCTCCGTTCGGCGCTCGCTCTCCTCCCAGGAATCCGGGCACCGGGTGGAAGAAGCGTCCGCCTCGGCATCCCACCACGACCGGCCCATCCGCCCCGAGATCCCCCTCCAGCACCCGCAGGACGAACTCCTGGCCAAATCCTCCGCGGAACCGCCCGGGGCCTGCGGAATCGACCCAGAACGCGCGCTTCTCGCACAGCACCGGCACCTCGCTCTCCAGGACCTCCACCGGCGTGTTGCCAACGTTGACCGGAAAAGGAAGACAGGAGATTCCGTCCCGGTTCGCCCGAGCCCCAAGACCCCCATTGGTCGCGTTGAAGGTGGCAAACTCCCTGCCGTCGGCGCGACGGCCATGCAGGTATTGCGCCCAGAGGGGAGTACTGCCGGAGCCAGCAAGAACGCGCTCCGGGAGGACCGCGGCAAGGGCTGCGAATACCATCTCGGGAAGAAAATTGCCGATCGAGGTCCGGGCGAATACCGGGGCCGGAAACGTCGCGTTCAGGATCGAACCGGGAGGAGCCGTCACTCGGAGCGGGGCGAGGATCCCTTCGTTCATGGGAACCGGCACGTCCAGGATGCACTTTAAAGCGAAGACGGTATACGCGCTCGTGTACGTAAGGGTCGCGTTAATTGCCCGAGTGACCTGATGAGACGAGCCGTCGTAATCGACCACGATCCCCTCGTCCGTCACATGCACGGCCGTGCGGATACGGATGGTCTGACCGTCAACCACGTCAATGGGCGCCTCGTGCACGTACACTCCCCTCGGGATCTCGGCGATCTCTGCTCGCGTCAACCGTTCGCTCCGCTGGATGATCTCATCCGCCAGGAGCTGCAGGCCGGACCAGTTTTGCTCCGAACAAATGTCTCCCAGCCGCTGCGCGGCGACGTGGTTGGCCGCAAATTGCGCCCGCAAGTCGCCGATCACCTTATCTGCAGAACGGACATTTTCTCTCACGAATGCGAAGACATCATCGTTTGCCATCCCAGCCCGGTAGACTTTGCAGACCGGGATGCGGAGCCCCTCCTCGTAGTTGTCCCGGCTCTCGGTGGTGGCGCGGCGGCCTCCGATATCGACGTGGTGAGCGGCGCACACGGCAAACCCGATGAGATGATCGCCGTGAAACGCCGGTGTCGCGACCGTGATGTCGTTCTGATGGCCGGTGCCCACCCAGGGAAGGTTTGCCATGAGGATGTCGCCGGGGACGAGCCCATCGACGGGATAGACGTCGAGCATGTACCGGAGCATGGTCCCGAGAGGGCCGCAGAGACCCGGCGTGCTATCACTCGACTGGGCGAGGAGGCGGGCGCGAGCGTCGAAGATGGTGCAGGCGTAGTCGTTGACATCGCGGACGACGGTGGAAAAGGAGGTACGCACGAGGGCGGCCGCCACTTCATCCACGGTCGAGCTCAGTCTCCGCCACAGCATTTCGAGCGTGATCGGATCGAGCACGGCGCCCCTCCCCCCTAATCGGAGACCGCCATGAGGAGGCTGCCCTGGGCGTCCACGCGCAGGCGGGCACCCTGCCCCAGCACCGTCGTGGCTTCGGATTCTTCCACGATGGCCGGCCCTTCGATCTCGAAGTCGGGCGGGAGGGTCAGTCGGTGGTAGACCGCGTGGAGGATGATGTCGCGCTTGTACGGACAGAAGGCGAGGCGCTCTTCGTGCTGCGGGGGCCGCGTAGACGGCGGGGGAGGGCAGCCGATCGCCGCCTGCCTCGGAACAGCGGCGAGGAGGCGGAGGTTGATGATTTCCAGCTCCAGGTCGTCGTACACCCTGCCGTAAAGGGCGCTGTAGGTCCGGTCGAACGCCGCCCGGATGGTGGTCACCAGATCCTCGGTGAGCCGCCCGGATGGAAGCGACACGTTGGTGTCATAGCCCTGACCCGCATACCGAGTGTCGGCGGAGCGCTCGAACCGGATCGAGCCCGCGCGGAGATCCCGCGGCAGCCACTGGCGCGCCTCTTTCTCCATCTCCGCGAAAAGCCTCTCCAGCTCCTCGCATCGTGCCTGGGCCAGGCGCACCCGGTGGGTGCGGACCGTTTCGTAAGAGATCGGTGCGACCAGCAGCCCGAAGGCCGAAGCCACCCCTGCCCGGGGCGGGACCAGAACCTTCCTGACCCCGAGGCGTCGCGCCAAGTCGCAGGCGTGGACCGGGCCCGCGCCGCCGAACGCGACCAACGTGCAGTTCTCCGGGCTCTGGCCGTGCTCGGTCACGTAGACCTTGGCCGCCGAGACCATGTTCTCGTTCACAATGCTGTGAATCCCCCATGCGGCCTCGACCACCGACAGGCCGAGCGGCTTCGCCACCACGTCCCGGACCGCTCGCTCGGCCGCGTCTCTCACAAGCGGCATCTGGCCGCCGAGGAAATAGCCGGGGTTCAAGTAGCCCAGCAGCAGGTCTGCGTCCGACACCGTGGGAAGGGTGCCACCCTGGCCGTAACAGGCCGGCCCGGGGTCCGCCGCGGCGCTCTCGGGCCCCACCTGCAACGTTCCGACCCCGCTGACCTTGGCAATGCTGCCGCCCCCCGCGCCGATTTCCATCAGGTCGACAACCGGCACCCGCACCGGGATCCCGCTCCCCCGCTTGAATCGATGGACCCGCGCAATCTCGAACGTGGTGGTCTTCGCCACACGCCCGCCAGTGACCAGACACATCTTCGCGGTCGTCCCGCCCATGTCGAACGAGAGCACTTGATCCAAGCCGGCCAGGCGCGCGTAGTGCGCGGCGGCAATCACCCCCGCCGCGGGACCCGATTCGATGATCCGCACCGGGAAGCGGCGGGCAGTCTCCACAGAGGTGATTCCGCCCCCCGATAGCATGATGCGGACGTCACCGGAGAAGCCAAGCGCTCGGAGCCGTTCCTCCAGCTGCGCGAGGTAACGGGCCGCCAAGGGCTGGGCATAGGCATTGATGACGGTCGTGGTGCAGCGCTCATACTCCTTGATCTCGGGCAGGACCTCCGAGGAAAGAGAGACCGGGAGGCCGGGAGCCATTTCGGCGATCAGGGCGCCAACCCTCAGCTCGTGCACAGCGTTCCCGTAGGCATGCAGGAGGCAGACGGCCACCGATTCGACCCCCCGTTCCAGCAGTCTTCCGACAGCCCGGCGGGCGCCCCCCTCGTCCAGCGGCTTCAGGACACGGCCGCTCGCGTGGACCCGCTCCGGCACCTCAAGGCGCAGCGGGCGGGGGACCAGGGGCTCGGGGTACGCGATCTGGAGATCGTGGGCGTCGTAACGCTTCTCCCGGCCGATTTCAAGCACATCCCGGAATCCCTCCGTGGTGAGAAGTCCCGTGCGGGCGCCCTTCCGCTCGATTACCGCGTTGCTGACCAGCGTGGTGCCGTGGACGACGGAGCCCACTCGCGGCAGGTACCCGGGGCGCGTCGCCCCAAGCGCCTTCACGCCTTCGCTGACGGCGCGGGACGGATCCCCGGGTCTGGTGAGGCGCTTGTGCACCTCTACCTCGCCCGTCTCCTCATCCAGCAGCAGAAAATCCGTGAAGGTGCCGCCGATGTCGCAGCCGAGGCTGAAGGCCATGGGGCCCACCGGCTTGCCGGTCCGGCCGATGGAGGCCCGGTCAGCGGGCACCGGAAGCCTCCTCCAGCGGGGCAAAACGGGGGATGCTGACCTGGTCGTTCACATCCTCGAACGTCACGGCGACACGCATCCCGATCCTGACGTCGCCGGGCGCGCAGCCGACGAGGTTCGTCAGGACCTGGACGCCCTCGTCCAGCTCGACGTACGCGACGACGTAGGGAACTTCCTCTCTGAACCCTTGCGTCTGCGTCCGCTCCGTGACCGTGAACGTGTACACCTTGCCCTGGCCGCGGCTTTCCCGCCACTCGAGCCGATCGCCCCAGCAGCTCGCGCAGACGCCGCGCGGGTAGTGCTGGAAACTGCCGCAGTCGAGGCAGCGCTGGATGACGAACCGATGTCGCCTGCAGGCATCCCAAAAGGGCTTGGACTCCGACGTGATGCTCGGAAGCGGCTTCGCGTACTCGGCCATGGCCTCCGCCCTTACACCCGGCCCAGAACCAAGGTCGCGCCGGAGTGGCGACTCCCGAGAGCCCCGCCGGTCCCGTGGACGAGCGCGACGCGACAGTCCTTCACCTGTCGGGCCCCGGCCTCCCCGCGGAGCTGCCTCACCGCCTCGATCACGAGGAAGATCCCGCGCATCCCGGTGTGGTTGCTCGAGAGGGCGCCCCCATCCGTGTTGACCGGGAGGTCCCCACCGAGCTCGATGCGGCCGTTCTCGACCAAGGCGCCGCCCTCGCCTTACGTCCCCGAGTGACACCCCGGCGTCGGCAAGCGCGGCGCGGGCCGAGAGGGCCTGGATCTCGAGCGCGCTCTTCGTCGTCTTG
>JACQWA010000379.1 GCA_016209425.1 Candidatus Rokuibacteriota bacterium | reverse complement strand
GTCCTACCTGGACCGGCTGCAAGGGCGCCTCCGGGAGGCCGGCGTGGCCGGCCGTCTCTTCATTATTCAGTCCAACGGGGGGATGGCAACGGCTCACACCATCCGCTCCCGACCGGTCACGACGCTCTTTTCTGGGCCGGCCGCCGGCGTGACGGCCTCCCGCGTGGTCCTGGGGGACCATGGGTTGGCGAACCTCGTCACCTTCGACATGGGGGGCACCAGCACCGACGTCGCCCTGATCGACCAGGGCCAGGCGAGCTTTTCCACGGAATTCCGCCTCGGGGGGCTCCCCATTCGGACCCCGACCGTGGACCTGCACACCATCGGAGCCGGGGGGGGATCGCTGGCCCGGATCGATTCGGGAGGAAGCCTTCAGGTCGGGCCCGAGTCCGCCGGAGCGCTCCCGGGCCCGGCGTGTTACGGCCTGGGCGGTCGAGAGGCCACTGTGACGGACGCCAACGTGATCCTGGGTCGCATCCGGCCGGCGCACTTTATGACAGGCGGCGTCAGAATCGATGAAGCCCTCGCTCGGGAGGCCATCGTGCCCCTGGCCCGTTACTTCAGGATGACCGTGGAGGAAATGGCCTCGGGGATCGCGGCAATCGCCAACCATCACATGGCCCAAGCCCTCAGGAAGGTTTCGATTGGCCGCGGGTACGACCCGCGGCACTTCAGCCTGGTGGCGTTCGGCGGTGCGGGGCCCCTCCATGCCACGGCCCTGGCGCACGCGCTCGGGATTCCCCGCGTCATTGTCCCTCCCGTGCCCAGCGTCTTCTCGGCCCTGGGTGCACTCCTTTCCGACGTGCGCCACGACTACGTACTCACCGCCGTCAGCCCCGTCGAGGCGGTACGCTTCGAGCCCTTTGCCGAGTTGGAGGCTCAGGCCCTGAAAGAGTTGGCCGCCGAGGGGCTTCCAGCGGAGCGCTCGCTGTTTCTGCGGAGCGCCGACCTCCGGTATGCAGGCCAAAACTACGAGCTCAACGTGCCGACAGCGGCCGGGGCTCATCCGGCCTCTCTTCGCGAGAGCTTTGAAGAGCGACATCAGGCGCTGTACGCCTACACCGCCGGCGAGACGGTAGAGGTCGTGAATCTTCGACTCAGCGCCGTGGTCCCGACTCGCCCTGTTCTCCCCCGGCCGAGGTTGGCAACCGGACCGGCCTCGCCTGTTGAGCGACGGCGGCTCTTCCTGGAGGAAGGGTGGGTGGAGGTGCCCGTATTTCTCCGCTCCGCGGTGATGCCCAAGCAGGTGGTCGCAGGCCCCGCCCTCATCGAGGAGGAAGGGACGACCACCTTCGTGGGACCGCGAGAACAGGCGACTGTCGACTCGGCGGGCCTGCTGATCGTGGAGGTGTGACGTGGACCCCATCACGTTTGAAGTGATCCGCAGCGCTCTGTACGCCATCGCCGACGAGATGAAAGTGATCTTGATGCGCTCGGCGCGGAGCCCGCTCCTCAAGGAGGCGGGAGATCTGTCGTGTGCCCTGACAGACGCTCATGGACGCCTGGTCGCCCAGGGGGACGACATGCCGATTCACCTGGGCGTCATGGCCTTCACCGTCAAAGAGCTCCTCCGAAGAGTGGATGGAGCAACCATGGGACCCGGCGATTTCTACCTGACCAACGCTTTGGCCGTGGGCGGGAACCACCTTCCCGACGTGAAAGGCGTGGCCCCGATCGTCGTGGACGGCCATCTGGTGGCTGTGGCTGAAACACTGGCTCACTGGGCGGATGTGGGCGGCATGATTCCCGGCAGTTACTCGGCGCGAGCCACGGAGATCTACCAAGAGGGTCTCCAGATTCCGCCCGTGAAGGTGATCGAGGGAGGGAAGATCCGCCAAGAGGTCGTCGACCTGATCCTCGCGAACGTCCGGGGACGGGAGCAGCGCCTCGGAGACCTCATGGCCCAGTACGCGGCCACCCAGTACGCGGATCGCCGAGTCAGGGCTCTGGTGGAGGCGTTCGGCCGCGATACCGTGCTGGAGGCCATGGAGGCGTCCTTCGACTATTCCGAGCGGCGGATGCGGCAGGCCATCGGGACGATCCCTGACGGAGTCTACCAGGGCGAGGACTTCATGGACGACGACGGGGTGGGCCGCCGGCCCTACCGGGTGGCGGTCACCGTGACCGTGGCTGGAGGCGAGATCACGTATGACTTTGCCGGAACCGACCCCCAGGCGGGCGGCCCCATTAACACCACGTATTTCATCACGTGCTCGGCGGCGTACTGCGCCACGCGGAACCTGACCGATCCATCGATACCGGCCAATGAGGGTTGCTATCGTCCGATTCGAGTGCTGGTCCCCGAGGGGACGCTGCTGAACCCCCGGCACCCGGCGCCGGTGGTGGCCGGAAACCACGAAACGTCGGAGCGGGTGATCGACGTCATCTTCCGTGCCTTGGCCGACGCCATCCCGACGCGGGTCACGGCGGCCTGCTTCGGGTCGGCCTTCGTCAGCATTCTCTCCGGCCTGGATCGGCGGCGAGGGTCGGCGTTCACCTTCTACGAAATCGGTCCCGGCGGCTACGGGGGCCGCCCGTCGCGGGATGGCACCAACGGAACTCGCGCGCGCATCGGCAACACGATGAACACCCCCGCCGAAATCGTCGAGAAGACTTACCCCGTCCGTGTGGTGGAGTACGGTCTCATCCCCGACAGCGGTGGGAGCGGGAGGTTCCGAGGCGGGCTCGGGGTGCGTCGAGCTTACAAGGTGCTCGTGCCGGCCATCGCGTCGGTGATGGGCGAGCGCTGTCGATTCCGCCCCTACGGACTGTTCGGCGGCGACCCCGGTCGAGCCGGCCGGGTGCAGATCCTGACCCCGGGCGGCATGGTTCGACGTTCTCTCCGGGGAAAAGAGGTGGCCAAGCTGAAGGCGGGCGAGGTCCTGGTGGTGGAGACGGCAGGAGGCGGCGGGTACGGCCGTTGCGAGGAGCGGAGCCCTGCGGCCGTTGAGGCGGATATCGCGGATGGCTACGTGACCCTGGAAGAGACGGTCCGACACGGAGTGCCGGCTAACCTCGTGACGACGGACGGGGGGGTGGAGAGATCATGAGGCGGATCGGATTCATCGGACTCGGTGCGATGGGCAATCCCATGGCGCGAAATCTTCTTAAGGCCGGCTACCCGCTCACCGTCTACGACCTGGTCCCTGCTCGCATCCAGGCCTTGGTGTCTGCCGGGGCCCGAGCGGCGTCGGGGCCGGCGGATGTCGCGGTCGGCTCCGAGGTGATCATCACCATGCTTCCCAACTCCCCGGAGGTCCGCGAAGTGACCGTCGGGGCGGGTGGTCTCGTCCACCACATGAAGCCGGGGACGGTGGTGATCGACATGAGCACGATCGAGCCGCGGGTCGTTCAGGAGATCGCGGGCATTCTGGCGCAGGTCGGGTGCCTGCTGCTCGACGCGCCCGTGAGCCGCGGTGTGCGGGGGGCGGAGCAGGGCACGTTGTCCATCATGGTGGGTGGAGATCGCGCCACCTTCGACGACTGCCAAGACGTGCTCCGGGCCATGGGAACCGATCTCTTCTACATCGGCGGCTCCGGCATGGGGCAGGTCGCCAAGCTGGTGAACAACACCATGGCCATGGTGAACGTCGTGGTGATGGCGGAGGCCATGGTCATGGGGGTGAAGTCGGGAGCTGATCCGGAGGTGCTCTTTCGGGTCGTCACCCACAGCTCCGGAGACAGCTACGCCCTCCGAGACAAGCTTCCTCACATCCTGAGTGGGCGATTCCAGGCTGGCTTCACCGTTGACCTGGCCTATAAAGACCTGGATCTCGCCTCCCGCCACGGCAGCCACCTCCGGGTCCCGATGGCGGTGACGGCCGTGGCTCGGGAGCTATATGGATTCGCGCGAGCCGAGGGAGACGGCGACCTGGATTGCCGCGCAGTGATCCGGGTCCTGGAGCGCGCGGCCAGCGCCCAGGTCCGCTCACGGGGCTGAAGACCAGACGGGAAGATCCCTCGGGGAAGGAGTTGACTGCCATGTCGTGGGAAGCCGAGATCAAAGAAATGGCGTGGCGTCGCGAGCGCGCCCTCGAGATGGGCGGCGCCGACGCCGTCGCCCGTCAGCACCGGCAGAAGAAGCTCACGGCACGCGAGCGCATCGATCGGCTGCTCGATCCGGGGAGCTTTCGCGAGATCGGCACCTTCGCCGGATCTGCGCGGTATCGGGAGGATGCGACGGTCGAGGCCGTCGTGCCGGCCAACACCGTGATCGGCAAGGGGCGGATT
>JACQWA010000375.1 GCA_016209425.1 Candidatus Rokuibacteriota bacterium | reverse complement strand
CGCCACCAGCGTCGGCTTCCCCCACCAGATCATGAGCCCATAGCCGAGGCCGAACGGGCAGGCGATCCCGATGAGGGCCACGACCGTTGACTGGAGGCCGGCCCGGAGCAGCTCCCCCAGGTCTGACTCGGGCCGATCTCAAAGAGGAGGATGATGACCCCGATCTCGGCCAGGGTGTGGAGGATCTCCGACTCGCGGACGAGCCCCAGCACGCCTGGGCCGATGACGACTCCCGCCAGCAGCTCGCCCAGCACGGCGGTCTGGCCGAGGCGCTCCATCCCCTCGCCGGCCAGCTTGGCCGCGAGCCAGACGATCACCAGGCCGAACAGGAGTTCGCCGAGTCCCACCTCCTCAGCTTACTTGATCGGGGCCTCTTGTCGGAAGCGTATGCTCACGGGCATCGAGCCGAAGCCAGGCGCTCGATGAGTCCTTCGACGATCTCCTCGTGGCGCTTCAGCCGCGCCCTGAACTGTCGATTGTCCGTTCGGGTGATCTCCCTGCGGAGATCGCCCAGGCGACTCTTCAGCGTTTCCAGGAGAAATTCGTGCTCCTCATCGGTCAGCATGAGCGTCATGCCGTTCTCCCCTCACGTCAGGAGCTTGATGATCACGGCGATTGCCAAGACGACCGCCACCATGGCGAGAGCGACCAGGAGACCCGAGTACGGCTTCTCTTTCCGAGGCGTGCTCTCTGGCGTGTTCCCGTCCATGGAACCCTCCGTCCAAGCTTTTCCGCGCAGGAAAAGCGGGTTTGCGGACTTCGACTACGAACTCAGCGTGGGATCAGAGGGAACGGACGGAGGTCAGGCGTCTTCCGTGGAGCTCTGCGAGGGTCGATCGGATGAGGGGGCCCGACGAGGGAGAAGCGGGACCAGATCCGGAAGGTCGGTATTTCTTCGCGGATCGTGGAAGACCTGCATGGGGAGACGGGGCAACTCGACGGCGAGACGGAGCGACCCTGCCGGGGGGGCCGAGCTGAGGTCCTGCGCCTGGGCCGGCTGGACCCGGAGCGCGACCACCGACTCGTCGGGGTTGAAGCGGAACGCCCCCGCGGAGGGGATGGCCAGGTCCGCCACGACGTGGACCATCACGAAGAGAATGAACAGCCGCCTCACGGCCTCTATAATACCTTAGGAGCTATGGCGCAGCCAGCCCCCTTTATCTTCTTCGGGTGCATCGAGCTGAGGGAGATTCTCGGCCTCCGCGCCCGGGACGAGCGGGAGCTGATGGAGCAACTCGAGCGCGCCCCCCTGGGTTCCGTTTACTACCACACCCATAGCGTCTTTCTCCGCCACCATCAGGTCACCGGGGCCTATCCGAACGACTTCGCCAACTGGGTCGCCTCGCAGGTGAGGGACCAGGTGCTCGGTGAGCGGCTGGCCGTGGTGGACCCGTTCGCCTTCGGGAGCCTCGAGGCGCTGCGGGAGGAGCTGGTGTCCATCATCGACCACCATGTCGCGACCCTTCACCCGGTTCCCCGGGTGGTCTTCGGGGACCCGTTCTTCTTCGTCCAGTCGCACGTGATCGAGGTTCCGGCGGGGCTCGAAGCGCGGACGCTCCAGGAGTTCCGCCGGTGTTTGGCGGAGGTAGACGCCAGCGCGATCTACCTCCACACGCTGGAGTCGAGGGTCTGGCGTGGGCAACCGCATGGTGACTTCGCCGGCTGGGTGGAGCGCGACCTGGGGCTTCCGTCCCTCGCGGGAGCGATCGCACGGATCAACCCGTACCTGGGGGGGCTGGAGCAGGCCCGCACCCGGATGCTCCAGCTCCTCGACGCCGCGCTGAGGGAAGCGGAGCCGGCAAGTGGCCTCTAACACGCTCACGATTGAAGAGTACCGGGAAGTGGCCCCGAAGGGGACCGTGGACCTCCTGCTCCGCCTGGCCGAGCGAGTGCGCGGGCGGCGGTTCCTCCACGTGAACTCCACCCGCTCCGGGGGGGGCGTGGCCGAGATCCTCAACCGGCTCGTCCCGATCATGACCGACCTCGGGATCAAGGCCGGGTGGGAGGTGATCGAGGGCGATCCGGGGTTCTTCGCGACCACCAAGGCTCTCCATAACGCGCTCCAGGGGATGGAGCAGGCTCTGACGGTGGCCATGCTGGAGCACTATGTCGATGTGAACCGGGCCAATGCCGAGCGTCTCAGACCGACGGGCGACCTCATCCTGGTCCATGACCCTCAACCGGCGGCATTGATCCTCGCCCGCCCGCCGGAGGGAAAGTGGGCCTGGCGCTGTCACATTGATCTCTCCGCCCCCCAGCGCCGCGTGTGGGCGTTCCTTCGGCGCTTCGTGGAGCGCTATGACGCGGCCGTGTTTTCCCTGCCTTCCTTCGCGCAACGCCTGGACATCCCCCAGTTCCTCGTCTATCCCTCCATCGACCCCCTGGCGGAGAAGAACCGCCGGATGAGCCGGCAGGAGATCCAAAAGACTCTCGACGCGCTCCGGGTTCAGAGCGACAAGCCCATTCTGCTCCAGGTGTCCCGGTTCGACCGATTCAAGGACCCGGTGGGCGTGATCAACGCCTACCGGATCGTGAAGCGCTACCACGACGTGCGGCTAGTGCTGGCGGGGGGCGGGGCAACGGACGATCCGGAGGGAGCGGAGGTGCTCAACGAGGTTCGGGAGGTCGCCGCCCGCGATGCTGATATCTACGTGCTCGATCTGCCCGCGGACGCCCATCTCCAGATCAACGCTCTCCAGCGCGCCGCCACCATCGTTATCCAAAAATCCACGCGCGAAGGCTTTGGTCTCACGGTCGCCGAGGCCATGTGGAAGGGCAAGCCGGTTATCGGTGGCGCCACGGGAGGCATCACCGCGCAGATCTTGTACGGCGTCACGGGGTACACGGTGAACTCGGTCGAAGGGGCGGCCTACCGGATCCGCTACCTCCTGGGCAACCCGCCACTGATCCGGAGAATGGGGGCGGCGGGGCGCGAGCACGTCCGGCGGAACTTCCTCATCACGCGGCACCTCCAGGATTACCTGTCGCTTCTGGTTCGTCTCACTGCCTGACGTCCAGCCGTCCCACCTCAAGACCTTAGCGCGCTGGTCGCGGAGATCGTTTGGGCCGCTGCGTCACACCTCCGCGACGCCGGCTGGATGCACGGAGAGCCGGGTGAGCTCCTCCAGGAGGAGGCCGGCCCAGCGGAAGATGTTGCGCTCCCGGACGATCTGCTTCATCCGGCCCATCCTCAGCGTTCGCTCGCCCGGCGGCATCTCGATGGCCAGGCGGATCGCCTGGGCCATCTCGTCGATGTGGTACGGGTTGACCAGCAGCGCATCCGCCAGCTCCCGCGCGGCCCCGGTGAATCGGCTGAGGATGAGCACGCCCCGTTCCTCTTCCGCTGCTGACACATACTCTTTCGCGACCAGGTTCATGCCATCATGGAGGGACGTGACCATGCAGAAGTCCGCGTGCCGGTAGTAGGGCCAGATCTCCTTGTGGCTGTGATGGCCGCGGAGGTACACGATCGGCTTCCACCGGTTGGTTTCGAGGCTCCAGTTGATCTCTTCCACGGCCCGGTCCACCTCTTCATCGAGGTCCTGGTACCGCTTGATGTGACTCCGGCTCGGCGCGGCCAGTTCGACGAAGACCATCCTCTGGCGGTAGTCGGGATATCGCCTGAAGAAGAGCTCGATGGCCCGGAAGCGTTCGAGGATCCCTTTCGTGTAGTCGATCCGATCGACACCCGCCCCGAACCATTCGACCGAGGGACCGAGTTCCCGCAGGAGCTCCTCACGCGAGATGCCCCCCTCTTGCTCTTTCTCTTCGGGCGCCACGCTGATGGGAAGGGGCTTCACGTACGCGGTGTGTCGCCCGCGCACGACCGCGAAGCGCTCCCGGTCCACCCGCGCCTCGATGGCCCGGTCCACGGTTTCCAGGAAGTTGTTGCAGTGGAACTGGATGTGGAAGCCGATGAGGTCGGCCCCCAGCATCCCCAGGAGAATCTCGTGCTGCCAGGGGCAGATCCCGAAGGCCTCGGCGTTCGGCCAGGGGATGTGCCAGAAGAGCGCGATCCGCACGTCGGGGCGCGCCTCCTTCACGAGCCGTGGGAGGAGGGCAAAATGGTAGTCCTGGATCAGCACGTACGGGCGCTCGGTCCCCTTCAGTTCCTCCAGCAGCGCCCCGGCGAACTTCCTGTTGACCTCGCAGTACGCCGCCCAGTCCTGCGCCCGGAACACCGGGCGGGTGTGGGCGATGTGGCAGAGCGGCCAGAGCCCCTCGTTGGCGAACCCGTAGTAGTACCCGTCCTCCTCCTCCTTGGTCAGCCACACCCGCTTCAGCGTGTAGGCGGGCTGCTCGGGGGGGACTCCCGCCTTGTCCTGGGCGTTGACGGTCTCCCGGTCGGCGTCGCCGCTGCCGTGAGCGATCCACAGGCCGCCGCAGGCGCGCATGACGGGCTCGAGGGCGGCGACGAGCCCGCTGGCGGGGGCGATCGCTTCGATCTTCTTTCCCCGCCACTGGTGGATGAGGGGCTCGCGATTGCTCACCACGAACAGCGGGGTGTCGTTGAGCTGGCTCCGGACGAACTGCTTGAGCCGCTCTTCAGTCCAGAGCGCCTCGCCCTCCAGGCGGAGCAGGGCCTCGCGTTCCGCCGCCGCCTTGGCATCGTCCAGGCTCCTGGCCAGCTCGCTGAACTCGGACGCCAGGGACCCGAAGAGGCGATCCGAAACCGGAGGCGGCGCCGGCTTGCCCGCCCGGAGCAGTCGCGCCCATTCCGTCATCCGCGTCATCGGATGGGTGATGCTCCATCTCACGACGAGGAGCGTGAGCAACGAGACCACGCTGGCGAGGATCAGGAGGCGGAGCGTGTTGCGCTGCAGGAGATCGGAGGGGTTGATCTCGATCTGGCTCGCGTCCATGAAGATCACGAGCGCACCCGCAGGGCGCCCCTCCCCCTGGAGGGGAACGGCGTAGAGGTACGTCTTTTCCCCCCCCATGGTCTCGATCCCCTTCTGGGCCTCCTCGGCCGTCAGCGCCTTCGAGACCATGGGAAGCGAGGCGGGGAGCCGGGAGGCCAGGTCCGGCGTGGCCACCACGAGGTTGGCGAACTGGTCATAGACGGCGATGCCGCGCCGCGGGCTGCCGAACTTCTTGAGGATGCGCTCGATGCGATGGGGCGAGCCCCGCTGGATGGCGGGCTCGACGGCTTCCTTGAGCCCTTCTCCCAGGAGCCAGGCGCGCCGCTCCAGGTCGGTCAGGAGACGGTCGCGCTCCGACTGGATCTGGACGAAGGCGAAGCCGGCGATGATGATCAGCGAGGAGACCCAGATGGCGCCGAGCAGGCGGATGATGAGCTTCATGGGGCACCCCGTCGGACGCTGCGCGTTGTCGGCCGCAATCTGGCGGCGCGAACCCTCTCGCTCACCTCGGCCGCCAGCGCCGACAGCAGTCGATGGACGTCGGACACATCCGAGAGCCGGAAGGCCGCCGCGGAGGGGCTTCGTCCGGATCCGACCTTGACCGTGATGGCTTTCCCCGCGAGCGCTTCGAAGACCAGCTCGTCGGTTCGATCATCACCCACGTATAGCGCCCTGACCGCCGAATGGGCTTCGGCGAGGACCTGGTCTCGGATCCAGAGGGCGCATTCGCCCTTGTTCCAAGGAACCCTCGGCAGGATCTCGATCACTTTCTTCCCCCGGAGGATCGTGAAGCAGTCCCACCGCTCCCGTATCGCCTGGGCCACTTCACGCTCCAGTCGGTTGATGGCCTGCGGAGACACCGTCCGGTAATGGACGGCGACCGACAACTCCTTGGCCTCCACGCGCATGCCCGGGATCGACGCGGAGCGGACCCGGAGGGCTCGGGCAAGCGCCCGGACCGCTGGTCGCCGCGCCTCCGCTTCGGGGTGACGGAAGCTGATCCCCGCCCCTTCCACCTCGAGGCCGTGGCAGCCGGCATAGACCACATTCGGGATACCGACCCGCGCGCGCAGGTCGCGAAGATCGCGACCGGACAGGATTCCGACCCGGACGTGAGGGGACTGCGCCAGCACCCGGAGATCGTCCCGCACCTCCCGCGAGAGCCGCGCCTCGGCCGGATTCCCCACGAGGGGTGTCAGTGTCCCGTCGTAGTCGGTAAGGAGGAGGAAGCTCACGCCTGTGGCAAGGCCTTCCGCCAGCTCCGAGAAGATGCGCGCCAGGTCTCTCACCGAGGCGCCTCCTTCCCGTCGGCGCCCCGCAGCTCCACGGTCCGGACCGGAAAGGGGATTTCGATCCCTTCCGCCCGGAAGCGCCGGAGGATCCGCTTGCGCAGCTCGTGCTGGACCAGGTACTGGTCCACGAAGCTGGCGACCGGGCAGATCAGGGTGAAGTCGAGGGAGAAATCCCCGAACCCCGGGATGAAGCGGACTAACGGGGCCGGCTCGGAGAGGAGCCCGGGCACCTCACCGGCCGCCTTGGTCGCCTCCTCCATCAGGACCTGCTCCACGTGGTCGGGGTCCGACGCGTAGCTCACGCTGACGGGAATCAGAAGCGACATCCGGGGCTCGGGGAGGTGATAGTTGGTTACGGTGCTCTGGGCGAGCTTGGCGTTGGGCACGACGACCAGGTTATTGGGGAGCATGCGGATGCGGGTCGAGCGCCACCCGATGTCTTCCACAAACCCTTCCACCCCGCTCTCGAGCTTCACGAAATCGCCGACCCGGACCGGCTTGTCAGCCAGGAGATGGATCCCGGCGAAGAGGTTCGAGAGCGTGTCCTGAAGCGCCAGGGCTACAGCCAGTCCGCCGACCCCCAGCGCCGCGAGGAGCGGCGTGACGGCGATTCCCAGGGTGCTGAGAAAGATCAGTCCCCCCACGACGAGCACGGCGACCCGGGCGACTGTCTGGGCCAAACCCGTGATCCGCGCCGAGATGATCCGGCGCTCGCTAGAGCGAGCGATCGCCGCCGCCAACAGGTTGGCGGCGGTCAGCGTCACGGAGACGATGATCAGCGCCTGGAAGAGGAGCTCGAGGCGGCTGGCCAGCCTCGCCGTCAGCGTGGCCGCCTCCATCCCCCCGTAGAGTCCCAGCACGATGCACCACAGGAGCGAGGGCAGGCGAAGGGCGCGCCAGACAGGGACGGGGGACTCGCCCTGTCCCCCCCGTGCGATCCTGCCGAGCCGTTTGAGCAGCACCGCTCGAAGGGCCAGGGCCACCGCCGTCACACCGACGGCCACGAGGGCGGGCGTCACGAGCGCGGACGTGAGAAGGACTCCGAGCCTCATCCGAGTTTCCCCTCCGACAGGTCGAGGAGCGCGTCAAGCATTTCGGCGGCCCAGCGGTAGATGTTCTGCTCCGCCAGCCGCTCTCTGAGGCGCGCTATCCGGCGCGCCCGCTCGGCGGGGGGCATCGCGCTCGCCTCGCGGATGCGGAGGGCAAACGTCTCCACGTCATAGGGGTTGATGACCAGGGCCTCGACCAGCTCCCGGGCGGCTCCGGTGAACTCGGAGAGCAGCAGGATGCCATCTCCGTCCCCCCGGGCCGCCACGTACTCTTTGGCCACGAGGTTCATGCCGTCGTGGAGGGAGCTTACGATGCAGAGGTCCGCCAGCCGGTCCTTCGGTATCCACTACCTTACGGTCGGCAGGACCCGAGCCGTGGGCCACCCAGATACCCCCGCAGGCGCGCATCACCGGATCGAGGGCCGTGACGACACCACTGGCTAACCGGGCGCAGCGGATTTCTCCTTCATCTTCGAAGTGCAAATAGGGTTCGATGCTGGAAACCGGTACCAGCGCCACGTGGCCGCGCCGGTCCCTCACGTGCTCCTGAAGTCGCTCTTGCGTCCACCGGTCCGCGCGCGGCCCTACGGACAGGGCGCGAGGGGGCATCGCTACGCCCCCCCTTCGGCGGAGGGAAGGCACCCCTCAGCCTGGGTCACGGTCCGGATCGCGGCGAGGAGATCGGTGACTCGGAACGGCTTCTCCAGGTAGCGCGTGGCGCCGCGCCGGAACGCCTCCTCAGCCACGCGTGGGCCACCGAACGCGGTGATGACGATGACCGGGATGTGCGGCCAGCGCCGCCGGAAAAAGGAGAGGAAGTCGAACCCGCCGATGCCCGGCATCTCCTTGTCCAGGATCACGGCATCAACCCGCTCGAGCTCCGTGGTGGCCATTGCGCCCTCCCCGCTCGACTCTTCGATGACTCGATGGCCTTCCCGCGCGAGGAAGTCTCTTAGAAGGGTCCGCATCTCCCCGTCGTCATCGATGAGCAGCACGGTGATCGGCGCCTTGTCTGAAGACTCCATTTTCGCTCGGGCCCTCCCGGCGGACATTGCCCAGGGGCTGCAAGGCCGATACCACGGGAGGGCGGGAAGGGGATGAAAGGGAAAATCTCAACTCCTTTAAAGGGATGGCTGCTCGCATGGCTGAGCGGAAGCAGACAGTCGTCCGCGCGTTCGCCGACAGGATGTCGTCGCGCCGACAGGATGTCGCAGCCCAGCGGTCCTCGCAGAACCGTCGGCAGGGCGGTCACAGAGGTTAAAGAGCCCCCCTGTGATAATCCTGCCCTTCTCGCTCCGGCGGTCGGGGGATTCGTCACGCCGGCAGCGGATGCGCGACCGCCAGCCCGGCCGGTCGTCGAGACTGTGCTGAGGCCCGGAGAAACGCTGTGGGGCGCGCTGCTCCGCAGCCAGCTCGGACGCAGCGAGGCCGCTGGGATCATCGCCGCGCTCCGCGGCGAGGTGAACATGCGCCGCGTTCAGCCGGGGGAGCGCGCTGTCCTCGCGCGCGGAGAGGACGGTCGGATCCTCCACGTGACGTACCGGCGCTCCCTCACGGAGCGCTACGAGGTCTCCCCCGACGGAGGCGGTTGGCGCGTCCGCAAGGTGTTGGTCCCCATCGAGACGCGCGTGGCTGCGGTGGCCGGGACGGTCTCCTGGATCGCGTGGACCGCGAGGCGCCGCTCGACCGCCCGCCGAGCTAGGGGCCTGTCGGACTAACCTCGGTTCGAGCGCCGGCTCCGCCGACGCAACCCTCTTCGTGGGGGAGGCCTCGGAGGGGGCCGTCCAGGCCCCCGCCGATGTCCTAGGGTTCCTTGAACCTCCGCTGGAGGGTGCGGACGCTCACGCCCAGGATCTTGGCGGCCGCGCGCTTGTCCCCCTGGGTTTCTTCCAGGACCCGCCGGATGTACTGCCGCTCCAGTTCAGCCAGGGTCGGGCGAAGCGCGGTCTCCGAGGCTCCGAGGAGCGTGAACTCGATGCGCAGGTCGGCCAGGGTGATGAGCGGACCGCGCGCGAGGGTGGCGGCACGTTCGACCACGTTCTCCAGCTCGCGGACGTTTCCCGGCCAGCGGTGCTGGAGGAGCCAGGCCATGGCCTCCTCGCTGAATCCCTCGAACCGCTTCCCGAGGGCCTCCGCGGCGCGATCCAGAAAATGCCCGGCGAGGAGCGGGATGTCCTCGCTCCGCTCCCTGAGGCTCGGGAGCCGGATCGGGATCACGGCCAGACGATAGTAGAGGTCCTCCCTGAAGGTCCCCTCCGCCACGAGCGCAGGGAGGTTGCGGTTGGTGGCGGTGATGAGCCGAAGGTCCAGCCGGATCTCCTCGCTCCCCCCGATGGGGCGGATCGCCTTGTCCTGAATGGCGCGGAGAAGCTTGGCCTGGAGCGCCAGCGGCATGTCGGCCACCTCGTCCAGGACAAGAGTCCCCCCGTTGGCGTGGGCGAAGAGGCCCTCCCGCTTTCGGTCGGCACCGGTGAAGGCACCCCTTTCGTGGCCGAAGAGCTCGGACTCGAGGAGGGTGTCCGGGATCGAGGCGCAGTTGACCGGGACGAAGGCGCGCTCGCGCCGGGGACTGTTCCAGTGGAGGGCTCGGGCCACCAGTTCCTTCCCGCTGCCGCTTTCCCCCAGCAGGAGCACCGAGGCCTCGCTCTCCGCCACGGCCCGGATCTGCTCGAACACCGCCCGCATGGCTTTTGAGCGTCCGAGCAGGTTGTCGAAGCCGTAGCGTCGCTCGACCTCCGCTCGGAGCCGCCGGTTCTCCTCCCTCAGGCGCTGGTCGTCCAGGGCCCCGCGGACCGCCAGGGTCACTTCAGCCAGCTTGAAGGGTTTGGTCAGGTAGTCATAGGCGCCCTGGCGCATCGCCTCGATGGCGGTCTCGAGGCTCCCGAAGGCGGTCATGAGGAGCACGCGGGCTCCCGGCTGGATGCGCTGGGCCTCGCGGAGCACCGCCAGCCCGTCCACCTCTTCCATCACCAGGTCGGTGAGGATCACGGCGAACTCCTCGCGCCCAAGGGCGGCCAGCGCGCTGGAGCCGCTGGTGGCGGCCGTCACCCCCCATCCCTCGGTCTCCAGGTGACGCTCGAGGAGGGTCACCATCTGGGGGTCGTTGTCCACCACCAGGATCCTCGCGCTCACGACCGGTGTCCCTCCGCCTCCGGCAGCCAGACGGTGAAGGTCGCGCCCCGGTCCGACCGGCTCTCCACCTGAATCTCGCCGGCATGCTCCCGGACGATGTCCCGGCAGATGGCCAGCCCGAGACCCGTTCCCTGCCCGGGGGGCTTCGTGGTGAAGAAGGGATCGAAGACCCGGGGGAGCAGATCGGGCGGGATCCCCGGGCCGGTGTCCCTCACCGAGACCGCCACGCCGGCCCGCCCCTCGTGGATGCTCCGGCCTGCGCGCACCTCGACGCGCCCTCCGGCCGGCGTCGCCTCCAGGGCGTTCATCAGGAGGTTGATCAGAACCTGTTGAAGCTGGTTGGGGTCGGCGAGCATCGGCGGGAGATCCGCCGGCACGGCTGCGGCGAGCGCGACGCCGCGACGCTTCGCCCCGTGCTGGAGCAGCGGAAGGAGCCGGTCGAGGAGGGGAGCCAGGGCGGTGGGTTGGACCTCGGGCTTCTGAGGTCGGACCGTGTCCAGGAGCGACCGGATGATGCCGGAGATGCGGTCGATCTGGGCGACGATGACTTCGAGATCCGGCCGGCGCGTATCGCCGGGCGAGAGCGTCTGAAGGAGAAACTCGGCCCTCCCGGAAATGATGTTCAGCGGAGTGCCGACCTCGTGGGCCAGGCCGGTCGCGAGCTTTCCCGCCACCGCGAGTGTTTCCGCCTGGCGGAGCTGGTGCTCGAGCTCAAGCGTCCGATCGGTCTCTGCCAGAAGCTTGAGCCGGGCCGCCTCCAGCTGTTCGGCCATCTGGTTGAAGGCCTCGGCCACGCGCCCCAGTTCGTCCCGGCGCTCCACGGGCAGAGGAGGCCCGGGCTGACCCAGGCCGAGGCTCCGGATCCCTGCCATCAGCCGCGAGAGCGGGCGGAGCACCTGGCGCTGGAGGACGAGGCCCGTCAGGACAGTCACGACCAGGAGCAGGACACCCAGGCGGAGCCACACATCGCGGGTGGCGGCCTGGACCTTTTGCTCCACTCCCGAGGCCAGGTGGACGACTTCCATGGCGCCCTGGATTTCTCCCTTGCGGGCTCGAAGTGGAACCAGATAGAAGAGGACCGGCTGCCTCCCCCGGCGCTGGTAGAATCCCTCCGGCTGACCGGTCTCGATCACCCTTCGAACGGCTTCCACGGGGACCTCTTCCCCGATGGAGAGAGGATTCGAAACCAGCGTGGGGCTGAGTTTGCGGTCAAAGAGCCGGATCCGGTCGATCTGCTCCTGGTATTCCACGATTTCGGAGAGGAGGCGCTTGATGTCGGAGATCTGCCGGTCCCGGAGCGCGTTCTCGACGGCGATCTGAAGGGCCTTGGCGGTGGGGGCCATGTTCCGTCGATCTTCGTCCAGGAGCTGGGCCTGTTCGTGGCGGATCCGGACGAGCCCGTACACGCCCACCACCAGCACGAGCGGGATGATGAGGACCAGGATCAGACGCAGCCGAAGACCCATAGTCAGGGAACGTGACGGGCGACTGCTCGGACCTGCCGGGCCCACTAGGCCATCCCCGCCAGCGGCTGGGTGATTCTCCATTTGACAACGAGGAGCATCTGCTGCCTCGGATCGGTCCAGTGGGAATCGAGTTGGCTGGCGTCCGGGAAGATCACCCGGGCGCCCACGGGGCGTTCGTCCGCCTGAAGGGGAACCGCGTAGGAGGAGATCCAGATCGCACCGAGGAGGCGGATGATCAGTTTCACGACACGGATTATACTGCGGATGGGCGAATGAGGGGAGGAGAGGTGGCCCGGCGGCTGCGTGGGGACCTGCGGGGGGCAGTCCGGCGGTTTCTCGAGGAGCAGGGCTTCCTGCTGGCATCGGCCTTGTCCTTCGCGTTCGTGCTCTGCCTCGTCCCGCTGACGCTCATCCTGTTGTCCGTCGCCGGGTTCCTGCTGGAGTCGGACGCCGTCGCGGAGTACCTGTTCGACAGCGTCACGCTCCTTTTCCCCGCCTACGGGTCGGAACTGGTGGACCTCCTCGGCCTGCTCATCCGAGAGCGCGCCGTGACAGGACTCCTGGGGGCGGCTGGGCTGGCCCTCTTCGCGACCCAGTTGTTTTCGCTGACCCGGCACGTCATGAACCGGGCGTTTCGGGTCAGCGTGCGCCGGGGACTGCTCCACGGGTTCGCCTTCGACATGGTGGCCGTGCTCCTCGCGAGCTCGCTGGTGGTCGGGCTTGCGGTGGTCGTCGTGACGCTCGCCGCCCTCGGCGACCTGGTGCTTCGGCTGGCGCCGCTGCCCCTGCCGCCGTCGATCCAGGCGAGGCGGGTCGTCGCGCTGCCTGTCATCTACGCGACCGGCCTCGGATTCCTCTTCCTCGTCTACCGGGCTTTCCCCAACACCGCCGTGCCCGTGCGAGCCGCGACGGAGGCCACGCTGGCGGTCGCGGCGTTGTGGGAGATGTCCCGGTGGGCGTTCACCGGCTACGTGACGGTGTTCGGGGTGTACGGAAAGCTCTACGGCTCCTTCGGGATCGGCATGGCGCTGCTGGTGTGGATCTACTACTCCGCGGTGCTCTTCGTCTTCGGCGGCGCGCTCGCGGCGGTCCTGACAGAACGCCACCTCACCCGGAGGACCCTGGCCCCCCCGACCGGCGCCGCATGGGAGCCCATGCCGGCGTGGGAGGCTCGCGCGATGGGGAAGGGGCGCGGCCTGCTGATCCGCCAGGCGATCCTCGTCGCCGTCCTGGCGGGTGCCGTTGCCGTCCTCGCGCTCCAGAACAGTGCCCCGACGACGCTTCGATTCCTGGTCTGGGGGTTCGAAGGAGTGCCGCTGGCGACGGCGATCCTCCTGGCGGCGGCCGTCGGCGTCCTGCTCGTCGGCCCTGGTCTCTGGGTCGACCGCGTCCGGCTGCGGGCGCGGGTGCGGGCGCTGGAAGCGCGGCTGGCGGCCGCGGAGGCGAAGCTGGCGGACCGCGCGCTTGGCCCGGCGCCTCCCGCTGCCGATCGGTGAAAGGGGAGCGGCCCGTCAGGCGCCGAACTTGCTGAGGCGCAGCCCGTTGGCGAGGATCAGCGGCATCAACTGCTGGGCGGGGAACACCCCCAGGCTGCCGGCGGCGCAGGCCCGCTCGGTGAACAGGGTCACGGCGTCGGCGCCGCAGAAGGCGCTCCAGAGCAGGACCGGGACCGGCTGCCAGCCGTGAGCCTTGAGAACGGCCGGCGTCGCGTGGTCTCCGGTGACGACGAGCACGTCGGGCTTGAGCGTCAGGATTTCGGGGATGAACGCGTCGAGCCGCTCCAGGGCCGCCACCTTCGCGGCGAAGTCGCCGTCTTCTCCCGCCTTGTCGGTGTCCTTGTAGTGGAGGAAGAAAAAGTCGTACGCCTCCCGGTGCTGGTGGAGCGTGGCGACCTCGTCGGCGAAGGTCGCGCCGGTCTTCAGCACCTCCATCCCCACCAGCCGAGCCAGGCCGCGGTACATGGGGTAGGCGGCGATGGCGGCGGCCTTGAGGGCGAAGATCTTTGGAAACGACGGGAGACGGCGAAGCTGGTCGAAGCCCCGAAGGAGGACCATGTTCGCGGGGACCTCCCGGCTTAGAACTGCGCGCGCGGCGGCCACGAAGCGGTTCACGAGGGTCGCGGTTCGCCTGGCCGCGGGGGCGAGGGCCCGGACGGGCGGCGGAGGGACGCCGAGGGCCTGGGGGTCGGTCTCCGACAGCTTTCCCGACAGGCCCGTCCTCCGGAGCACCAGCACGAAGCGGTGTTCCTTGACCGGCTCGACGAAGAGCTTCGCCCCCGGGACGCGGATTGCTCTGAGCCGCTGGCAGAGGGTGACGCAAAGGTCCGTGGAGATGCGGCCGGCCCTCCGGTCAGTGATTCGGCCGCTCCGGTCGACCGAGCAGAAGTTGCCGCGCGCGGCCACGTCGCCCGCGCGGAGCTCGAAGTCGATCCCCAGGGCCTCCAGGATCCCGCGCCCGACCTGGTAGCGGAGCGGGTCGTATCCGAACAGCCCGAGATGGCCCGGTCCGCTGCCCGGCGTGATCCCCGGGGCTACATGGCGCAGCAGGCCACAGGCGGAGCGGGCGGCGAGAGCATGGAGGTTGGGGATTCGGGCCGTCTCGAGCTCGGACTTGCCGGTGTCGGGGTGGGGGAGCCCCCCCAGGCCGTCCAGCGACAGGAGGACGAGCTTCGTGGTGTTCGGCACCACCAGGCTCCGGATCAGCTCGAGGTCCATGGATTTTCTTCGCCGGTCCACTCGGCCACGTGGACCCGCGTTTCGCCCAGGTATCGGAAGGCGGGATCGAACTCATAGGCCACGATGGATTGATCCTCGGCGTCGAGGTAGCGGATGACGAAGCGGCGCCCGGACACCGTGAGCGCATCGATGCTCCGGCAGTCCTGGTTCGCGAGCCCCAGCCGCTCCATCAGCTCAGTCAGGGTGAACGGCACCGCGTTGATCCGAAGCGTTCGGGCACCCGCGCCGAGTCGACCGAAGCGCCCCTCGAAGCGTTCGCGCTGTTTGCCCATGTCGCCCGCCACGGCGAGGATACCATCGGGGCCCCCACGCGGCAACCTCGAGGGGGCTTGAATGGCCCGGAATCGGTTGCTATATTGGGGGCCGTTACTCGAAGGCGCCCCATCCCGTTCAGTCGTGCTGTTCTTGAATGCTGAGGGAAGGAAAGGAGCCTATGGCCAACCCTGAGCCCCTCAAAGGCGGCCGCCGTGGCCGCCCGCCCTGGCCTGCAAGCCCGCCGCCGACGTCCGACGAGGTCTACGGGAATCTCGCCGAGCAGGCCCGGGAGTACCCGAAGTTTCTCGAGTCCCTCGTCCACCCCGACAAGGCCTTCAACAAGCCCGAGGCGCTCGACCGCATTCGCGTGCTGGACTGCTCCACGGGCATGGCGATCGGCCACTGGGCCTCCTCCATGCTGGCGGAATTGGGGGCCGAGGTGATTCAGGTGGAGCCGCCGGGGGGTGATCCACTCCGCCAGCTCACGCCCTTCGGCCGCAAGGAGTATATGCTCAAGGACGCCCAGCGGGGGGAGCCCGTCGGACTGCATTTTCTCCACGAGATGAGGAACAAGCTCGCGATCACGCTCAACCTCGAAAAGAAAGAGGGGCGCGACGTCCTCAAGAAGCTCGCCACCCAGGTGGACGTCGTCATCGAGAACGCCTCTCCCGGTCAGTGGGACAAGTGGAGGATCGGCTACCGCCAGCTCTCCAAGCTGAACCCGCGCTTGGTGTACTGCTGGGTGGGGCAGCGGGGGCAATGGGGGCCGCTCAAGGACAAGCCGGGGATGCGCGACCCCGTGGCCCAGTGCGCCTCGGGCTTCGTCCACGGTACCGGCGACCCCAAGGAGTTCGGCGGGCGACCCACGCGCTCGGGAATGTGGGTGGCGGATCACGTGGGGGGAACGGCCGCGGCTATGGGGATCGTGGCGGCCCTGATTCATCGCGAGCGGACCTCCGGCAAGGGGCAGTTCATCGAGGCCACCGCCGCTGAGGGGATCATCCGCATCCTGGATTACGACTGGGTGTGGCACGGGATGGACGGGTCGATTCGCCCGCGCTACGGCAACTGGGACCTGGCCATCAACATCTACGCCGTGAACCCCTGCAAGGACGGCTACATGATGGTGGGCGGGGGCCACGACCGCCTCTGGTACCGGATCTGGAAGACGGTGGGCGACGAAGTGCCGCAGGCCGAGGAGGAGATCATCGCCGATACCAACCTCCGGAACATCTCCGAGCGGCTCCCCCACACCCGCCAGGTGAAGACCTACACGCTGCTCTGCGAGTGGCTGAAGGACAACACGCGCGCCGAAGCGGAACGGAAGCTCGTCCGCCAGGAAGTCGCCTCCGGAGGCGTCATGGCCATCCACGAGGTGGCCGAGTACCCGCACTTCAAGTACCGGAAGCAGGTCGCGGAGTTCGACGATCAGCTGTACGGCAAGGTGCTCGTCGCATCCTCGCCCAACCTCGCCGAAAAGGTGCCGGCACGATTGAAGTGGGTCGGCCGGCCCGTGGGGTACGACAATGACGAGGTGTACCGGCGGCTGCTGGGCTTCACGCGCGGGGACTTCGACCGCCTCGGCAGGCAGGGGGTGATCTGATGGCTGCCAAGCGGAAGAGCCGCAGCAAGAGCAAGGTCACCCTCTCCCGGGGGGGGAGAGGGCAGGCTGGGGGGGACTTTGAGCGCTACTGCCGTCAGACCTTTAGCCCCGCGTCCGTCTTCGCCAAGCCGGAAGTCCTCAAGGGCTACCGGGTCCTCTCCTGCACCCAGTACATCCTGGGCCCGTCCTGCGCGAATTACCTGGGCGAGCTGGGCGCCGAGGTGATCAAGATCGAGCTGCCCCGCCGCGGCGAGCCGATGCGGCATTCCACGCCCGGCAACGAGGGCTTCCTCTACCCGCTCTCCCGCTGGGTCCCCCAGTCCGGCACCGGCCTCGGCTTCTTCGGCGCCAACTTCAACGAGTATTTCATCTCCATGGACTTCCACCGGCCCGAGGCGCGCGAGCTCATGTACAAGCTGGCCGCCAAGGCCGATGTCGTGGTGGAGAACTACCGCCCGGGGACGTTCGACCGCTGGGGGATCGGCTACCGCCAGCTCCGGGAGATCAACCCCCGCCTGATCTATGTCTGGCTCGGCGGCTTCGGCGGCTGGGGGCCGGGGCGGGTGCGCGCATCCTACGACATTCTGGGCCAGGCCCAGGGCGGCGCCTTCTCGATCACGGGCCAGCCGGAGGAGTTGGGCGGCTCCCCCTCCAAGCACACGATCTGGCTCGCCGATTACTGGGGCGGGATGATGGGGGCCCTCCACGCGCTCTCGGCCCTCTACTGGCGGGACAACGTCTCGGGAGAGGGGACCTTCCTTGAGTACAGCCAGGTCCATGGTGTCTCCCGGCAGCTCGAATACGCCCTGCCCCTGTACGGCCGCTTCGGCGTGATCCGGGAGCGCTGGGGGAACTGGGATACCGAGCTCTGCGTCCACGGGATCATCAAGTGCGGGAAGTCGTCCTATCCCAACTCGGACAACCCCCAGGAGCAGGAGGAAGGGTATCTCCTGATCTCCGCGTACGAGGACGCGGACTTCGCCCGGCTCTGCAAGACGATCGGCCAGGAGAAGTGGATGCGGCTGTACAAGAGCCATGATGCCCGCGTCAGACCGGAAAGCCAGCGCGAGATCTACGCCGCCCTCGAGGCCTGGGCCAAGGATAAGACCAAGGAGCAAGCGGCTCAGATCCTGGATCGCGCCCGGATCATCTCCCAGCCCGTGTGGAACGCCAAGGAGGTGGCCAGCCATCCTCACTGGCGCGAGCGCGGCTCGATCTTCTGGCTGGACGATCCGACCTACGGCGACGTGCTCTCCCAGGGACCGGCGTACAAGATGTCGGACACGCCGCCGCGGGTGAAGTGGGCGCTCAAGCCCATCGGCGCGGATAACGAGTTCATCTACGGCAAGCTCTGCGGCCTCTCCGCAGAGGAGCTCAAGCGCCTCGAGGCCGAGGAGATCATCTGAGACTTTCGGAGGGGGCCTCGACGGCCCCCTCCGAGACCTCCCCCAGGAGGGTTGCGCTGGCGAAGCCAGCGCTGGAAACGTGAAGTCGGGAGGGTCGGAGGCCGGGGAGTGATCTGAGATGGGGTATAAGGTTTGCCTGAGAAGCGATACACGCTTCCGGTCTGGATAGACACGCGGAGGCACTACCATCGGACGGAGCGAGGCCGAGTTGTTGCGTTCATGGTTCAGCTCGAAGTGGAACTACAAGACGAGTGGAGACCAGTGATTCGATACGATACGGCCCACGGGTTTGTCCATATCGACGGGTTCACTCGGCAGGGGAAGGTGAGTAAGGAGCGATTGGGGTTGACTCGTGCGGAGGCCCTGACGAGGGCTGAGCGAGACATCAAACAAAACTGGGCCATGTACCGTGAGAGGTTCCTGAGGGGAGATGGGTAGTGACGAGTGCAGATAGACTGATGGTAGAGAAGAACTTGGACCTGATTTTTGAGTTCGAAAAGTACATCTTGGCACATCCTAAAGCAGCGGCGCGTATCCCCCAAGGGGCCGTTCTTGTCATGCAAGTGGAGAAGGATAAACGGTTCAATCGGTGGAGCCGGAGGATCAGTAAACATCACACGAAGAAAGGACATCAGGTGGTGTGTGTCACCGTCAAAAAGATCGGCCCAGTCCGTTCACGGATCGAGAGGCTCGAAATCGGGCGTCTCGCTGCTCCCGCGTCATAAGGGGCCTCACACCGGCAAATACTCAGGTGAAGCTGACCCTTTACAAGGGAAGAGACCTTCTTGGCTCGATTGAGGTGTCCGGCGTAGCTGCACGCCCTGAAAGGTGGGGGAAACCGAGGACGTCGTTCGAGATGAGGCTTGAGAAGGTGGAGTAAACGCGACTCAGGGTATGTCTCCGCGACGGTGCTGAGCCGGGGGGAGGTTCTGGCCTCCTCGGCAGTGCCCGGTCCGGTGGGGGAGCTTTTCCAAGACTAGGAGGTGGACGCCCATGCTGCTCAAGTGCCCGAAGTGCGGGGTGAAGAATTACCTGGACCCGTACCCCTTCTGGAACTTCAAGGGGAAGACCAAGTGCGCCGGCTGTGACACTTTCTACGCCGTGGAGATCGCCACCGGCAGCCCGATGAGGGCGCCCCGGCCCATCAACGGGACGCCGAAAGACCCTGACCTCCTGCTCCCCGGCTTCGCCGACACGCCCGACAACAAGCCCGTGATGGGGGAGGGGAAAACCCGCCCGGCCCCGCGGGCCCGCGCGGATGTGTATGGCAAGCCCAAGCCTATCGTCAGGAACTCTCGCGGCCGACTGGTGGCGGGACGCCCGCTCACGCCCGCAGACCTGGTCGGGTCCCGCGCCCGCTACGTCGTCGAAGGGAAGGAGCCCAAATGACGGAATCGTACTTCGACTGGACGCGACGGCTCTTCGATCGGGCCCGGATCTTTGACAAACCCGAGGCCCTGCGCGGGGTCCGCGTCCTCGAGCTGACGACCCTCGTCCTCGGTCCCACGACCGCGGACTTCCTGGGCGAGTTCGGAGCCGAGGTCATCAAGGTGGAACTCCCCCCCGGCGGGGATACTATGCGCTACGTGACTCCGGAGGCCACCTTCTGGCAAAACGCCTCGCTGGGCTTCTTTCCGGAAAATCACTCCAAGTATCACATCGGGATCGACCTCCACGCCCCCGAGGGCAAGGAGCTATTCAAGCGGCTGGCCACCAAGTCCGACATCCTGGTGGAGAACTTCCGCGCCGGGACCCTCGACAAGTGGGAGATCGGCTATCGCCAGCTCCGCCAGGTGAACCCGCGCCTCCTCTATATCGCCGACTCGGGGTTCGGCCAGTGGGGGCCCTTTTCCCAGGGCCGCGCCTCCTACGACGCGGTGGCGCAGACCGTGAGCGGCATGATCGGGGTCACGGGATTCCCCGGCCGCCCCCCGATCCTCTGCGGGATTTTCATCGGCGACTGGTTCGGCGGGCTGATGGGCTCCATCGCGGCGCTGGTGGCCCTGTACTACCGGAACAAGACCGGTGAGGGCCAGTTCATCGACCTGGCGCAGTCGGAAGGGCTGATCCGCTCGCTGGACTGGACGTGGGTCCGCCACGGCCTGACAGGGCAGGACCGTGGCCCCGTGGGGAATTGCGACGAGGCCGTTGTTCCGGCCGATATCCTGGCCTGCCGTGACGGGTTCGTCGCCCTGGCCGCAGGACGTGACGCGGAGTTCCGGGGCCTCTGCCAGGCGATGGGGAACCCGGAGCTGGCCAAGCTTCCGCGCTTTGCCACCCTGGAGGCGCGCCAGGTCCCGGCCAACGCCGAGGTGGTCCTGGGGGTCATTCGGAAGTGGGCTTCGGACAAGACGCGCGCCGAGCTTGAGGGGCTGGGAGAGAAACACGGCTTTGCGTGCGCCCGGGTGGCCACGGCGGAGGATCGCTACCAGGATGAGCATCTTCGGGAGCGCGGCACGGTCTGGTCGTACGAGGACCCGCTTTATGGGCCGATGGTGGAGCATGGGCCGGCTCCCAAGCTGTCCGCCACGCCCGGGCGGATACGGTGGTCAGCCAAACCGGTCGGCTGGCATAACGCGGAAGTGCTGACCCGTCTTCTCGGGCTCGCGCCCAGCCGGATCAAGGAACTGGAGGAAAAGAAGGTCGTGGGCAAGTGGGCCGACCGTCCTGGAGCCAAACCTCCTAGCGAATGGCTCCAGGCCCAGGAGCAGCGATGACGGACCTTGCGTCCTGGCCGCGGTTCGCCAAGGAGCTGACCAACCCCGCGCTGGCCCACGAAAAGCCCGAGGCCCTCGAGGACCTCCGGGTGCTCGACGTGAGCACGGGGAATTTCGCGGCGCTCTTCGCCTCCTCGATCCTCGCCGAGTTCGGGGCCGAGGTGATCCGCATCGAGCCTCCGGGAGGCGATGTGGCCCGCCTCTTTTCTCCGGAAGGTGTCAGGCACCGCGGGACTGGTCTTGCGTATCTCGTGGAGGCCAGGAACAAGCGGCACATCACGCTGAACTTGGAAACGCCTCCGGGACGGAATCTGTTCGTCCGCCTGGCCCGCCACGTGGACGTGGTCATCGAGAGCGCCCGGCCGGGGCAGATGGACGCCTGGGGGATCGGCTACCGGCAGTTGAGCGAATCGAACCCGCGGGTGATCTACCTGGCGTTTTCCACCCACGGCCAGTTCGGGCCGAGGGCGGCCTCGGCGATCCCGGATTACGACATCACCAACCAGGCGCTCTCGGGTGCCCCCTACACGACGGGGGAGCCCGTGGGGGAGGGACCGCCTGAGTCTTCGGTCCCGACGAAACAGGGCAACTGGATGGCCTGGTATGTGGGCGGCGGATGGGGCGCCTTCGCCGTCATGGCCGCGCTGGTCTGGCGGTGGACATCCGGGCGGGGGCAGTTCATCGACTGCTCCCCGGCGGAAGCCGAGATGCGCTTCACGGATTACGACGTGCACTGGTATCACTCGCACAAGCGGATCCGCGAGCGCGTGGGGGCGCTGAATACCTGCGTGTTCCCCTACACCCTCATCAAGACCAAAGATTCTTACTCGTTCATCGCCGGGTTTTCGGATATCAACTGGACCGGCCTCACCAACATCATGGGCCGGACGGATTTGAAGGAGCGCTTCCCCACGACCAAGGACCGGATCCGGGAGAGCAAGATGCTCCACCAGGAACTGGAAGCGTGGGCCGCGGAGCTCGCCTCCCAGGAGATCCTCGACCGCGTCCAGGATTACGTCGCGAACAAGCGCGGCCCGGGGACGGTGGCGACCGCGCGGCTCAACCGGCCCGCCGAGACCCTCGCCGAAACTCATTGGTGGGAGCGGGGGGTCTTTGAGAGAATAGAAGATCCGGACTATGGGGAGCTCCTCTTGCAGGCGCCCCCGTGGAAAATGTCCCGGACGCCCCCCCGGATCAAGTGGGCGTGCCGGCCGGTGGGAGCGGACAACGAAGCCGTGTATCTGAGGTACCTGGGCCTGGGCAAGGAACGCCTCCGGGCCCTGACAGACGAAGGCGTGCTCTAGCGTCGCGGCACGCAGGAGGAGGACCACAATGGGGGTCAAACTCGTGAGCGCGGTCCTGATGGTGGCCTTGGTCTTGGGCGGGTTCCTGGCACCCGTGGCCGGGGCGCAGGAGAAGACGGCGGGCCAGATGGGGCCCGCGGCGGAGAAGGGGGACGCCGCCTGGCAGTTTGCCACGGGGGTTGTCAACATGGTGCATGTCCCCGGCAAGGCGGTCCTGTGCGGGGTGGGTGCCGCGACAGGGGTCGCCCTGCTCGTTCTCACCTTCGGCAGCGGGTACCAGATGGCCGGCCGGGTGTGGGATGAGGGGTGCGCGGGCCGCTGGACCGTCACGGCGGACGACCTGAAACCGAAGGAGCGGGAGAGCGACTTCTGGTCGGAGCGGCCGGGATACCGGCAGTAGCCCATGGCTGAGATCCTCTGCCCGGGCTGCCGGCATTTCGTCCCGGCCCTGGACCCGAACATCGCCAGGGCCTTCCTGGGCGCCTGCAAGAAGAAGGAGGCGCCGTTCCTCCTGATCCTGCCGAAGGAAGGCGTCACCGAGTGCGATGTCTACCTGAAGGCGACGAAAACCGTTCAGGTGGCCGAGGGCGCCAGGCTGGAGCGCGGTCCGACAGCCAAAGCCACGCCTGCCGAAAAGCGCGTGGTGTTCTTTTACTCGAGCGGTACGGCTCCCGGCGAGCAGTTTCCGTGCAATCCGCGGAAGGCGCTGTCCCTCATCGATCAGCTGAACGCTCGGGGGGTACAGTGCGAGGCTCGGGACCTCGCCAAGCAGAAGGACGTCTTCCCCGACTACCACAAGGCCGTGACCGGTCCCAGCGCGCAGAAGCGCCCGGTCTTCGGGATGAAAGGGGCCTTGGAGGAGGACTTCGGCCGGCGGGTGCCGGCGCTCATGATCTTCGAGGGCGACCGCTATCCGGCTGAGGTCTTTCCCCGGATGGACCGGGAGCTGAACCGGGTCCTCGGCGTCGAGGAGGCCCTCGAGCGCCTGCT
>JACQWA010000043.1 GCA_016209425.1 Candidatus Rokuibacteriota bacterium | reverse complement strand
GGTGGACTTATTTATTTCTTTTTAAAAACAATAGGTTTGGCTCGTATCCTGCGCCGGATTCCAACCTGTTTCTCACGGCAGCACCGGCGATCTGCCCGGCCCACCCCCGACAATCTGCCTGACCTCCCAAACCGGCCGCCAATCAGTTCCCCCCTACGAGCGGCCGAAAATCTCGGTCCGGTTCCTCCCCTTCCGCTTGGCCGTGTAGAGTGCCGCGTCCGCGGCCTGGATGAGGGCGGTGGGGTTGGAGGCGTCCTCGGGATAGGCGGCCAGCCCGAGGCTGATGGTCAACCGTCCCCCCGGCAGTACCTCCTCCCCCGGGATCTTTGTCTCCTCGACGGACCGGCGAAGCTTCTCGGCGACCAGGCGAGCATGAGTCTTCGTGGTCATCGGCAGGACCACCACCAGTTCCTCGCCGCCGTAGCGGGAGACGACGTCAACCTGGCGGGTATTTTCCGTGAGGCGGGCCGCCACTTCCTTGAGGACGAGGTCCCCCTGGTGATGTCCGTGGGTGTCGTTGTAGATCTTGAAATGGTCGATGTCCGCCATGAGCAGCGAAACGGGCAGCTTGTATCGGAGGGCCCGGCGGACCTCCCGCTCGAGGGTCTCCTCGAAGTACCGGCGGTTGAACAGGCCCGTCAGCGCGTCACGGTACGTGAGCTCTTTGGTCTTCACGAAGAGCTCGGCGTTCTCCACCGCGATGGCCAGCTGCTTGGCAACCGCCGTGAAGTAGGCGGTCTGCCGTTCGCTGAACGCCTCGGGCGTGGGGGAGTAGAGCAGCAGGACGCCGAGGGATCGATGGGGGGACGCGAGAGGAAGCGCCACGACCGACCGGGCGTGGGCGGGGACGTCAGGCCAGGGGAGCGGACCGTCGGCGGTGTGAGCCTCTGGGGTCCCGCTCTGGTACACCCGTCCTGCGAGCCCTTCGCTCAGGGCGAAGGACCGGTCCTGGAGGACCTCGGTCCCCGTGCCGCTGACGGTCCGCGCAATGAGGGAATTGGCCGTTTCGTCATGCAGGAAAAGGGCGTAGCTCTCCACTCCGGTGGTTTCGGCAACCCGCTTCATCGTCGTGGTGAAGATCTGGTCCAGGTCCAGCGAGGCGCTGATCGTGCGGCCCAACTCCACCAGCGAGTAGAGGTCGAGCATCCCCTCCTGGAAGGTGGTGAGCATGGCCTCGAGGCGCTCGGTATCGGCAGATCCCGTGGGAGAGGCACCCCGCCAGAGGCGTGGCGCAACCGCAAGGCCGAAGAGACCACCGCCCAGGGCGAGAAGGAGCGCGGCGGCGGGAGCTGGGAGCAGCTCCCAGCCGATGACGACACACAACCCGCCGCTGATCGCGAACAAGACCTGCCATCGATTCGGCCGCGTCATTCCCGGCTCCGACAATTCCATAGTACATGGAACCCATTCCCAGCGCACCATGCTTACACCGATCCACGGGGGTTCGGTTGTCGGGTTTGGCAAAGTCTGATAGGCTGAATTGTCCATGCGATCGGCGTTTCCCTGCCTGCTTGGGTTTTTTCGACGGGGTTGGCCCCTGGCGCTCCTGCTGTCGGGGTGCAGTGTGAGCGGGCCCGTCTCCACTCCCGGGTCGGTCGCCCTCGACAGGCCGACGCGTCTGGTCCTGGAGAACGGGATGCGTCTCATCATCCAGGAACACCGGGCCAGTGACGTCGCCGCGCTTCATCTCTGGGTCGGCGTGGGGGGGCGCGATGAGCGCCGGGACGAGTTGGGATTCTCGCACTTCGTGGAGCATATGCTCTTCAAGGGGACCGACGCCTTGGGTTCGGGGTTTGTCGACCGCGAGATCGAGGGGGTCGGCGGGAGGACGAACGCGGGCACGTCCCTTGATTACACGTTCTACTACATGCTCCTGCCCGCCCGGCAGGCGTTGCGGGGCGTCGAGGTCCTGGCCGATGTCGCCTTCAACTCGGCCTTCCACCCGAGGGAGTTGGATCGCGAGCGGCAGGTGGTCTTCGAGGAGGTTCGGCTCGGTGAGGACAACCCCCGGTCTTCCCTGATCCGCCAGCTCTATGCGCAGGTCTTTCCCGGTCATCCGTATGGACGCCCGGTCCTGGGTGATGAGACGGTGATGAAGGCCGCAACCCGGGAGACGCTCCGTGGATACTACAAGCGGCACTACGTGCCTGACAACATGACGCTCGTCGTCGTCGGAGCGGTGAACCCCGCCGAGATTCGGGCCGCGGTTGCGCGCTCGTTCGGAAAGGTTCCGGCTACCGGGTACCGACGTCAGCCTCTTTCCCCGCCACCGTCCCTGGACATGGTTCGTCGGCGCGAGGTCTCGCGCAACGAGAAGCAGGCGCACCTGGCGTTGGGCTGGAGCGCTCCGCCGCTGGACCATCCCGACGCCTTTGCCGTAGACCTCCTCGCCTCGATCCTCGGCGGCTCAAAAAGCTCCCGGCTGAACCAGGCCCTCCGGGAACGTTACCAGCTGGTTTCTACCATCCGAGCCAGCTACGGGGCGCTCCAGGGCGCCGGACTCGTGAGCGTCACTGCCCAGCTGGAGCCGGGGGACCTCCGGAAGGTCGAGGAGGCGATTGTCCAGGAGGTCCGGCGGATCCAAACCGAAGGGGTCACGGAGGCCGAGCGCCACCGGGCGATCACGGCGGCGGAGTCTGAGCACGCCTTCGCGACGGAAACAGCCGAGGGACGGGCCTACGCCTACGGGGTGGCCGAGACGATCTGGCGGCTGGAGGAGGAGCTCCGGTACCTGGACCGCCTGCGGGACGTGACCCGGGAGCAGATCCGCGAGGTGGCCCGGCGCTATCTCCCCGCGGATCGCTACGCGTTGCTCGCCTTCGCTCCCCCAGCTGGCGGCCGATGAGCCTGACGCCGCTGGCGCTGTGCTTCTTCATGGCTCTGGGGCTCACTCTCATTCCCACGGCGTCGCCCGCTGGCAGCCACCTCCCCCCCGTGCTCCGACACCGGTACACCAACGGTCTGACGGTCCTGGTGCGGGAAAACCCGACCGCACCCGTCGTGGCCGTGTCGCTCCAGGTCCAGATGGGCACGCGCTGGGAACGGCCCGAAACCGCCGGCATCTCGAACCTCCTGCAGCACGTGCTGGTCAAAGGGACGAGGCAGCGGAGCGCGCAGGAAATCGTCGAGGCGGCCGAGGGGATCGGGGGCGGCGTGAGCGCCTCCGGGGAGACCGATTTCTCCGAGATTCGCGGGACCGCGCTTGCCCGGCACTGGAAGAGCCTCCTGGACCTCATCGCCGACGTCGCGCTCAGGCCGAGCCTGCCGCCGGATGAGATCGAGAACGAGCGCCGCGTGATCCTGAGCCAGATCCGCAACCGCGGCGATCTGCCGTTCCCTCTCACCTTCGACACCCTGCTCGCCTCTCTCTACGGGTCGCACCCGTACGCGTTTCCGGCTGTCGGCCAGCGTCAGGCGGTCGAGCGGATTGACCGGGCCGCCCTCCTCGATCATTACCGGCGGTACTACCGAGCCAACCGGATCGTGCTCGCGGTGAGCGGCCAGGTCTCGGGGCCGGCGGTCGTGGAGGAGGTCGGGCGCGTGTTCGCGGACCTGCCCGGAGAGCCCGAGGCCCGTGAGGCGATGCTGCCGGCGCCGGCGGCCGCCACGGCTCGGCAGGTTTTGGAGCGGGCGGCCGCCCAGGCGCAAATCCTCATCGGGTACCTGGCTCCCTCGCTCTCACACCCAGACTATCCCGCCGTCAAAGTGCTCAGCACGCTCCTGGGGGGTGGGATGGCAGGCCGGCTCTTCAGCGAGCTCCGGGACAAACAGGGACTCGCCTACTCGGTTGGCGCCCTGTATCCCTCGCGCCGGGACACGAGCTTCTTCGTGATCCACATGGGGACGGCGCCCGAAAATCTGCTCCGGGGGGAAGAGGGGATCATGCGGGAGGTGGAGCGGATCCGGAGGGAACCGGCGACGGACAACGAGCTCAGTCGGGCCAAGGCGTACCTCCTGGGGAATCTGGCCCTGGATCGCCGCACCAACGCCCGCCAGGCCTGGTATCTGGCCTTCTTCGAGCTGGCCGGCGTCGGACACGAGTTCCTCGATCGCTACCTGAAGGACGTGGAGGCCGTGAGCGTCGAGGACATCTCCCGGGTCGCCGGCGCCTATCTCGCAACCCCCACCGTCACGGTGCTCAAGCCCGTCCCGAAGTAGAGGCATTGCGTGCTGCCGCTCAAGGACGATATTCCCACCCGCACGGTGCCGTTCGTCACCATCGGGCTCATCGCGGCGGATGTCCTGGTCTTCCTCTATCAGGTGTCGCTCCAGCTCCCGGGCGACCCCGAAGCCGGGCAGGCGTTCCAGGCGTTCGTCTTCGAGTTCGGGCTGACCCCGTGCCGGCTCACCGGCGCCTGCGCGGTGCCGGGGGATTTCCCCCATCCGGTGGTCACGATCTTCACGTCCATGTTCATGCACGGGGGCTTCTTCCACATCTTCGGCAACATGCTCTACCTCTGGATCTTCGGCAACAACGTGGAGGACACCCTCGGGCACGGGCGCTTCCTGGGCTTTTATCTGGCCTCGGGGGTGGCAGCCGCGCTGGCCCAGACTCTCGTCGGCCCCTCCTCGGCGGTCCCGATGATCGGGGCCAGCGGGGCCGTGTCCGGCGTGCTGGGGGCCTACCTGCGCCTCTTCCCGCACGCGAGTGTGCTCACCCTGATCACCTTCGGCTTCTTCATCCGGATCGTCAGAGTCCCCGCCCTCATCGTGCTGGGCTTCTGGATCGTGGTTCAGCTTCTCAACGGGATCATCACGTTCGGGACCACTGCCGCCACCGGCGAGCCGCAGGGCGGGGTGGCCTGGTTCGCGCACATCGGTGGCTTCCTCGCCGGGATCGCCCTCCTCTACGCCCTCAGGCCGCGGCGCCCGCTTCGATACCGTTAGCGAGCGTCGAACCATTTGGACCCGTCGCTCACGCGGGGAGGTATAATGAATCATTGTTTTTCCACCGCGAGGGGCGGTCATGAAGGCGCTGATCATGGCGGGAGGGTTCGGGACGCGGCTGCGACCCCTCACGACCCACGTCCCGAAGCCGATGGTCCCGGTGGGAAACGTTCCCATCATGGAGCACACGGTCAGGCTGCTCCGCCGCCACGGCTTCACCGACCTTGAGGCGCTCCTGCATTTCCTGCCTGAGACGATCACCACCCACTTCGGCGACGGGCGCGGCTTCGGGGTCGCCCTGACGTACGTGACCCCGACGGCCGACCTGGGAACTGCGGGCGCGGTCAAGTTCGCCCTCGGCGCCCGGACCGAGCCCATCCTGGTCATTTCGGGGGATGTGCTCACCGACTTCGATCTGGCGGCGGCGGTCGCGTTCCACCGCGAGCGGAGGGCGGAGGCGACCATGGTGCTGACCCGCGTCGAGCACCCCCTCTCCTACGGGATCGTCATCACCGACGGTGCCGGGCGGATCACCCGGTTCCTCGAAAAGCCCGCCTGGGGCGAGGTCTTCAGCGACACGATCAATACCGGCATCTATGTTTTGGAACCGTCGGTGTTTGACCTGGTTCCTCCTCAGCGGGAGTGCGACTTCGGCAAGGAGCTCTTTCCCGCGCTGCTGGCTGCCGGCCGCCCCCTGTATGGCTACGTGGCCGAGGGCTCCTGGCGCGACGTGGGAGACCTGGTCGAGTACCGGGTGGCTCACCTGGACGTCCTGCAGGGGAAGCTTCGGGTCGAGATCCCGGGACAGAAACTGCCGGGGACCCCCCACGACATCCGGCTCGATGATTTCGCCCAGGTCCATTCCGCCGCCAGGCTGACGGGGGCCGTCATCGTCGGGCGGGGAGCCCGGGTGGAAGCCGGCTGCCGCGTGGCCGATTCCGTCCTCGGCCCCGGCGCCGTGGTGGGGGAAGGGGCCGAGATCACGGGGAGCGTGCTCTGGGAGGGGGCCCAGGTGGGCTCGGGAGCCGTGTTGAAGGAGGTCGTCGTCGGGCGCCGCGCCGTGGTTCGGGCCAAGGCCTTCCTGGCCGAAGGCGTGGCCGTCGGGGATTTTTCGACAATCGGCGAGGGGAGCGTCGTGAAGGCCAACGTGAAGATCTGGCCCTACAAGGAGGTGGAGGACGGCGCCACGCTGGCCGTGAGTCTCGTGTGGGGGGAGCGATGGTCGCGCTCCCTGTTCGGCCGTTACGGCGTCACCGGGCTGGCCAACATCGAGGTCTCCCCGGAGTTCGCCTCGAAGCTCGGGGCGGCCTTCGGGGCCCACCTCGGCAAGCGCCGCGTCGTCCTGACCAGCCGCGATCACCACAAAACCTCCAGGATGATCAACCGGGCGTTCATGGCCGGTCTGCTCTCGGTGGGCGTGGACGTCCAGGATCTGGGCGTCGCGCCGATTCCCCTGGTCCGCTACCAGATTCCCGCCCTGGGACTGGCGGGAGGCACCCACGTGAGGAAGTCTCCGTATGACCCGCAGCTGCTGGACATCAAGTTCTTCGATCCGCGCGGCTTGGATTGCTCTCCGGGGCGCGAGAAGGCCGTCGAGCGCCTCTTCTTTCGGGAGGACTTCTCCCGCGCGCCGATGGAGGAGACCGGCGTCCTCTCCTTTCCCCATTCGGGGACCGACCGGTACCGGGACGGTCTCCTCCGAACCGTGGATCGGGAGGTGGTGCGACGAGGCCGGATCCGGATGGTGCTGGACTACGCGTTCGGCCCGGCCTCCGCCGTCTTCCCGTCGATCCTGGGGGAGTTGGGGGTGGAGGTGATCTCCCTCAACGCCTATTTGGATGAGGCGCGCATCACGAAGACGAGGGAGGAGTTTCAGCGCTCGCTGGATCAGCTCTCGAACATCGTCCGGACGCTGGGCGCGGACGTGGGGGTGCTCCTCGATACGGGCGGGGAGAAGGTGTTCCTGGTGGACGAGAAAGGCGAGCTCGTGCCCGGGGACCTCGCTCTGGCCCTGCTGGTCCTGCTCGCCATGCGCACGCACCCCGCCGGGACCGTTGTGGTGCCGATCACCGCTTCCCAGACGGTGGACCGGCTGGCGGAGGAGCACGGCTTCGCGGTCCTCCGGTCTCGCGGGAGCCCGCGCGCTCTCGCCGAAGCCGCCCTGAGTCCGGGAGTCGTGCTCGTGGGGGAAGAATTGGGGGGGTTCATCTTCCCCGCATTCCAGCCCGCGTTCGACGCGATGGCGGCGGTGGTCAAGCTGCTCGAGATGATGGCGCGGCTCGAGATCCGCCTGCACCAGCTCCTCCGTGAGGTGCCGGAGAGCCACGTCACGCGCGCGGAGGTCCCGTGTCCCAACGAGCGCAAGGGGGTCGTCATGCGTCGCCTGCTCGAGCAGACCAAGGGGCAGACGGTGGAGTTGGTGGAAGGGGTCCGCGTCCGGATGGGGGAGGATTGGGTCGCCGCGATCCCGGATTCGGATCGGGCCTGCTTCCAGGTGATCGGCGAGTCGGCCGACCGCGAGCGGGCGCGGGCCCTGGTCGAGGAGCTGAAGGAGCGCATCGCCGCGTGGCGGGAGGGCCCGTGAGGGGCATTGCGCCGGCCGGGTACCCGTGCCGGAGGCACGGGTGGTCGCTCGAAAAGGGAAGCGCGTGAGACAGAGGGTCGTCGAGTGAGCCCGGTGACGAAGGTGCCGGCGGGTCGCGTGCAGGAGCGACTGGATCACCTGCTGGTCTCGCGCGGATTGACGGAGAGCCGCGAGCAGGCCGCGCGCCTGATCCTTGCCGGTGCGGTCTTCGTTGACGGCCGGCTGGCAGATAAATCGGGACAGCGTGTGGTTCTTGGGGCGTCCGTCGAGATCAAGGCGCGGCCGCCGTTCGTCAGCCGCGGCGGCGAGAAGCTCGCTCACGGGCTCCATGCGTTCGGGGTCGGCGTTGGCGGGAGAACCTGCCTCGATGTCGGCTCCTCCACCGGAGGCTTCACCGACTGTCTGCTCTCCCGGGGCGCCTCACGGGTGTACGCCGTCGACGTCGGGGCCGGCCAGCTCGACGCCCGGCTCCGAGCGGATCCTCGCGTGGTGGTCATGGAGAAGACCAACGCCCGGCGACTCACGCAGCAGGCGTTTGTCGTGGAGCCGGACCTCGCCACGGTGGACGTCGCGTTCATCTCGCTGGAGAAGGTGCTCCCCGCTGTCATGGGGGTCCTGGCCGATCCCGCTGAGGCGATCGTCCTGGTCAAGCCCCAGTTCGAGGTGGGCAAGGGTCGAGTCGGCAAGGGCGGCGTCGTCAGAGACCCGGCCCAGCATCGGGCCGTGCTCGAGCGCGTGGCCCGGTTCGCCATCCTGCACGGTTGGCATGTCCTGGGCCTGGCCGCCTCCCCACTCAAGGGGCCAAAGGGCAACCGGGAATTCCTCCTTCATCTCTCGCGACGCGGGCGCACGGTGGCCGAACTGGATTCGCTGATCGCCCGCGTCGCCGGCGGAGGGGACGGGGGATGAACCGCGTGGGCATCGTCGCCAAGGTCGACCGCCCGGAGGCGCGGCAGGTCGTGCCCCGGCTGGTGGAGTGGCTCACCAACCGGGGAAAGCAGGTGCTGCTCGAAAAGGAGACGGCGGAACTGGTCGCGCATCCCGGAACGGCGATTCGGAAGTCTGACCTCCCGGCCCAGGCCGATCTGCTCATCGTGCTCGGGGGCGACGGAACGCTGCTCTCCATGGCCCGCCTGGTCGGGGATCTCGGGGTCCCGATCCTCGGCGTGAACCTGGGCGGCCTGGGTTTCCTCACCGCGACGACGCAGGGGGAGCTCTTCCCGACCCTCGATGCCCTCTTCCGCGGCGAGATGATGGTGGAGGACCGGATGCTGCTCGCCGCCCAGGTGCTCCGGCAGGACGAGCGGCTCACGGGGTATGTCGCGCTCAATGACGTGGTCATCACCAAGTCAGCGATGAGCCGGATCATCACCCTCGCCGTGTCCGTGGAGGGACAGTACGCCACCGGCTATCGCGCCGACGGACTGATCATCTCCACTCCGACCGGTTCCACGGCATACTGCCTGTCGGCCGGTGGCCCCATCGTGTACCCCACCATGGACGCGGTGGTCCTCACGCCGATCTGCTCGCACACCCTCACGAACCGCCCCATCGTGCTTCCGGCCAACCTCCGCATCGAGATCGCCCTGCTGACCGAGCAGCAGGAGGTGATGCTGACCCTCGACGGCCAGGTCGGCCTCGCGCTCAGGGAGCGGGACGTCGTCGAGGTGCGCCGAGCGGCACCCAGGATCCGTCTGGTGCGGGATCCCCAGCGTCACTTCTTCTCCGTCCTCCGGACCAAGCTCAAGTGGGGTGAACGCTAGCTCCCTCGCGGCGCATGCTCGGTGAGCTCCGGGTCAAACGCTTTGCGGTGATCGAGGAGGTGACCGTCCCCTTTACCCCGGGCCTGAACGTCCTGACCGGCGAGACCGGGGCCGGCAAGTCCATCCTGATCGACGCCATCCTCTTGATTCGTGGAGCCCGGGCTCACCCGGACCTGATCCGCTCGGACGCTGACTCCGCGAGCGTCGAGGCTGTCTTCGACGTCGGGCCCGGCGGACCGGTCTCCCAGACCCTCGATCAGCTGGGACACCGCCCGGAGAACGGCCAGCTCATCATTCGGCGCGAGCTCAGCCGGAGCGGGAAAAGCCGCGCCTTCGTGAACGACACGCCGGCCACGCTGGGGCTCCTGGAGCGACTCGGCGATGCCCTGGTGGAGATCCACGGTCAGCACGAGCATCCGCTCCTGATGGAGCCGGCCCGCCAGCTCGACCTGCTGGACCGGTTCGCGGGTGCCGAGGCGGCGCGCGACAAGGTGGGGGAGCTGGTTCGCACCTGGGAGGCGGCGCGGGCCGAGCTGAACGGTCAGAGGTCGGCGGAGCGGGATCGCGCCCAGAAGGAGGATCTCTACCGCTTCCAGCTCTCCGAGATCGATGGGGCCCGACTGAAGAGCCGCGAGGAGGAGGAGCTCCGCCTCGAGCGCCAGCGACTCCAGCACGCCGAACGGCTGAGTCACGGGCTGATGGAGCTCACGCGCCTGCTCTATGACGATGCCGAGTCCGCGACGGCGCGAATCGTTCGGGCCTGCCGGCTCCTTGGAGACCTCGCGAAGTTCGACCCGGCGCTGGCCGCCCCCCGCGAGCCCCTCGAATCCGCCCAGGCACTGCTGGAAGACGCGGTCGAACAGGCGCGGCGCCTGCGCGATCGCCTCGTGCCTGACCCAGGACGGCTGGAAGAGATCGAGGCCCGCCTCGACGCCCTCACCAAGCTCAAGCGGAAGTACGGGGAGAGCGTGGAGGAGATCCTTGCCTATCGGGACCGGATCGCCTCGGAGCTCGAGCGGCTGGACCGCCACGAGGAGCTGCTGGCTCAACAGGAGGCGCGGCTGGCTGAGCTGACCGCTGAGGCGGGGAGAGCCGCGCTGGCTCTTTCGGCGGCCCGGGAGGAAGCGGCGCGCCGGCTCGAAAAACTCGTTGAGCGCGAGCTCCGCGCCCTCGGGATGGAGAAGGCTCGGTTCCGGCTTTCGATCGCGCGCGAGTCGGCCCCCCTTGGGGGATTGGCGGTGGGACCGGAAAAATTTCGGCTGACGCCGCGCGGGTGTGAGCACGTGCAATTCCTCCTCTCCACCAACCCGGGCGAAGAGCTGAAGCCTCTGTCGCGGGTGATCTCGGGGGGGGAGCTCAGTCGGACCATGCTGGGCATCAAGGTCATCCTGGCCGCTGCCGACCGGGTACCCACCTTGATCTTTGACGAGGTCGATGCCGGGATCGGCGGGCGGACCGCCGACGTGGTCGGCCAGAAGCTCAAGCAGACCGCCCGGGCTCGACAGGTGCTCTGCGTGACCCACCTGGCGCAGATCGCCGCCTATGCCGATCAGCATCTGGAGGTGCGCAAGACCGTGGGCGGGAAGCGGACCCGGACCACCGTCGCCGCCTTGAAGGCGGAGGCGCGAGTGGCCGAGCTGGCGCGGATGCTCGGCGGCGAGCGGATCACGGAGACGACGCTCAGGCACGCGCGGGAGCTGCACCGGGGGGCCCAGACCCTCCGCTGAGGCGATTTTCCCCCTTGACAGGGCAGGGAGGGGTTCCTATAATTCGGCCGGTTTTTTGCCCACGATCCACCTCACAACAGGAGGAGTGGCACGCATGGCAAACGTCGGCAAGGTGAAGTGGTTCAGCGACGCGAAAGGCTACGGCTTCATCGAGCAGGAGAACGGCGAGGACGTCTTCGTCCATTACTCGGCCATCCAGGGGGAAGGTTTCAAGACGCTTTCCGAGGGCCAGCAGGTCGAATTCGAATTCACGCAGGGCCCGAAGGGCCTCCAGGCGACCAGGGTCGTCAAATTGTAACGAGCCCGATTCCCACTCACCCCCGACGCGCTCCCGGTCGGGGGTTTTCTTTTTCGCCGCGTCGGCTGGTGTACAATACATCCTTGACATGCTCGCCACGATCCTGAAGTCGCTCTTCGGCACGAAGCACGAGCGGGATGTCAAGCGCATGACCCCGACCGTGCAGGCCATCGCCGCCCTCGAACCTGCCCTCCCGGGAACCCCCGATCAAGCCCTGCGGGCCAAGAGCGACGAGTTCAGGAAGCGCCTCGCCGACGGCCTCGAGCTGGACGACCTCCTGGCCGAGGCCTTCGCCGTCTGCCGGGAGGCGGCCCGCCGCACGGTCGGGATGCGCCACTTCGACGTCCAGCTCATGGGCGGCATGGTGCTCCACGAAGGGAAGATCGCCGAGATGGCCACCGGCGAGGGGAAGACCCTCGTGGCCACCCTGACGGCGTACCTCAATAGCCTGACGGGGCGCGGGGTGCACATCGTCACCGTCAATGACTACCTGGCTCGCCGCGACACCCAATGGATGGGCCCGATCTACCACGCCCTCGGGCTGACGGTCGGCGTGATTCAGCACGAGGCCTCCTTCCTCTACGATCCGGCCTACGTTTCCGCCGACATCAGGCTGGCGAACCTCCGCCCCTGCTCCCGCCGGGAGGCCTATCTGGCGGACATTACGTACGGCACGAACAACGAGTTCGGGTTCGACTATCTGCGGGACAATATGCGCTTCGGCCTGGAGGAGCTGGTCCAGCGGGAGCTCCACTACGCGATCGTCGACGAGGTGGACTCGATCCTCATCGACGAGGCGCGCACCCCGCTGATCATCTCGGGTCCCGCCGAGGAATCCACCGACAAGTACTACAAGATCGACCGGATCATCCCGAAGCTCTCCCGCGCCGCGACCATCGTCGAGGGCAAGCTCTCGGAGGTCGAGGCCGTCAAGGCCGGCGACTATATCGTGGACGAAAAATCGAAGGCCGTGACCCTCACCGAGCAGGGGATCGCCCGGTGCGAGCAGCTGCTCGGGATCGAGAACCTGTACGACCCGATCCACATGGAGACCCTGCACCACATCCACCAGGCGCTTCGGGCGCACGCGCTCTTCACGAAGGACGTGGACTTTGTCGTCAAGGACGGCCAGGTGGTGATCGTGGACGAGTTCACCGGCCGTCTCATGCCGGGGCGCCGCTGGTCGGACGGGCTCCACCAGGCCGTGGAAGCCAAGGAGGGCGTCCGGATCGAACGGGAGAATCAGACGCTGGCCACGGTGACGTTCCAGAACTACTTCAGGATGTACGACAAGCTGGCGGGCATGACCGGCACCGCGGAGACCGAAGCCGAGGAGTTCGCCAAAATCTACAAGCTGGACGTGGTCGTCATCCCGACGAACCGCTCCCTGATCCGGACCAACTTTCCAGACGTCGTCTACAAGACCGAACGGGAAAAGTTTGACGCGGCGACCGAGGAAATCTCGGCCTCTTACGCGAAAGGGCAACCCGTCCTCGTCGGGACGGTCTCCATCGAGAAGTCCGAGCGCCTCTCGAAGCTCCTCAAGAAGCGCGGCATTCCCCATCAGGTCCTGAACGCAAAGTATCACGAGCGAGAAGCCGAGATCGTGGCCCAGGCGGGCCGCGAGAAGTCCGTCACGATCGCCACCAACATGGCCGGGCGCGGCACCGACATCCTCCTCGGCGGCAACCCCGACTTCCTGGCGAAGGAGATCCTGAGAACGAAAGGGCTCGATCCGCTGACGGCCTCTCCGGACGCCCGGCGACAGGCCCTGGAGGAGGCTGGGCGGATCACGGGCCCCGAGCACGAGCGCGTGGTGGGGCTCGGGGGCCTCCACATCCTCGGCACCGAACGCCACGAATCGCGGAGGATCGACAACCAGCTGCGCGGGCGCTCGGGCCGCCAGGGCGATCCGGGCTCGTCGCGGTTTTACCTCTCCCTGGAGGATGACCTGCTCCGGATCTTCGGCTCCGAACGGATCCGGAAGATCATGGACAAGCTGGGCATGGAGGAAGGGGAACCCATCGAGCACAAGCTCGTGACCCGCGCCATCGCCACGGCCCAGAAGCGGGTGGAGACGCACAACTTCGAGATCCGCAAGCACCTCCTCGAGTACGACGACGTGATGAACAAGCAGCGCGAGGTGATCTACGGGATGCGGCGGGAGATCCTGGAGGGGGAGAGTCAGGAGGAGACCATCCAGGAGTGGCAGGAGGAGCTGACCACCGGGCTCCTCGACCTCTACGCGAGCGCGGAGTCGCACCCGGAAGACTGGGATCTGGGCGGACTCAACGAAGCGCTGCACCGGCAGTTCGACTTCCGCCTGCCCGCGGAGGCCCAGTCTCGGGAAGTCGCCTCGCGCGAGGGGGTGGAGGAGATTGTCCGGCAGGCGGTCGAGGCGCGTTACAACGCGCGCGAGCAGGAGCTGGGCGCCGAGGGCATGCGGAATCTGGAGCGGGTGGTGATGCTGCAGGTCATCGACACCCAGTGGAAGGATCACCTGCTTTCCATGGACCACCTGAAGGAGGGAATCGGTCTCCGCGGCTACGGCCAGCGCGACCCGCTCACCGAGTACAAGCGGGAGGCGTTCGAGCTCTTCCAGGAGACGGTCGAGCGGGTCAAGTCCACCGTGGTGGAGTGGCTCTTCAAGGTCCAGCTCGTGCGGGAGCCGGCCCCTGAAGTGCGGCGGAGCCCCTGGGCCGAGGCTCGGGAGTCCCGGGGGGGGAATGCCGAGGCCTTTTCGCCCGCCCGGCCGGCAGTCCGGAACGCCAGCGGCCAGAAGGTCGGCCGCAACGATCCCTGCCCGTGCGGGTCGGGGAAGAAGTACAAGAAGTGCTGCCTCCTGAAAGCCGGCTAAGCGGAATCTGACGGGTCGCTCAACATCTAGGGCCTGCCGTCCCCACTCCTCCCCAGGCGTGGTGTTTTTTCTTTGGTGGAAACGCCTCCCCGTGGTATGAATACGTCAATCCCTGGCGGGAGGGCCATGCGGCTCGAGAAGATCGTCGTCCACGGCTTCAAATCCTTCGCGGAGAAGACCGAGTTTCAGATCTTCCCGGGGATCACCGCCGTCGTCGGGCCAAACGGGACGGGGAAGAGCAACGTGGCGGACGCCGTCCGCTGGGCGCTCGGCGAGCAGAGCCCCAAGTCCCTCCGCGGCCACAAGATGGAGGACGTGATCTTCCACGGCTCCGCCTCCCGCAAGCCGCTGGGTCTCGCCGAAGTGGACCTCATCTTCGCGAACGACGGCTCCCTCTCGGTTCCCTGGAGCGAGGTGGGTGTCGGCCGTCGGCTCTACCGAACCGGGGAGAGCGAATACCTCCTGAACCGGACCGTGTGCCGGCTCCGCGACATCCTCGACCTCTTCATGGGGACCGGTGTCAACCCCAAAGCGTACGCGCTGATGGACCAGGAGCGGCTGAACCAGGTCCTGACGGCGAAGCCGTCGGACCGGCGGGTGTTCATCGAGGAGGCGGCCGGGATCAGTCGCTACAAGCAGCAGCGTGCCGAGACGCTCGGCAAGCTGGACGCGACTCGCCAGAACCTCCTGCGGGTCCGCGACGTGATGGACGAGGTCAAGCGGCAACTCGGCTCCATCGAGCGGCAGGCGCGGAAGGCTCAACAGTACAAGACGCTCCAGGCGGAGCAGCACGGGCTGTCCCTGGCGCTTCTCGCTGCGGACCGGATCGCCCTGGCCCGAGAGGAGACCGAGTGCCGACAGCGCATGGACGAGCTTCGCCAGGAGGAAGAGGCCATCCGGGTGCGGGTGTCCGGCCTCGCGGCCCAGGAAGCTGCCCAGCGTGCCCTGATCCAGGAGAGCGAGCATCACCTCTCGGATCTCCGCCAGTCCGTCCAGAAGATCCAGGGCGAGGTCGAGCGGCTGCTGGAGCGGCGCGAGCAGATAGGGCTCCAGATCCGAGAGCTGTCCGAGGAGGACGTGCGGGTCCAGGAAGAGAGCCGGCTCGTGGAGGAACGGCTGACCAGCCTCCGAGCCGACCGTGCCGACAGGGAGCGACAGCACGAGGAATTGGTGGCCTCCCAGCGCCGACGGGGCGGAGAGGTGGAGGCCCTGGAAGCTGAGCTCGGGGGGCTTCGGGGCGCGCTGGTGGCGAGCCGCGAACGGCTCGAAGCCCTCCGGGTTGATTCGCTGCGGGCTGCGGGAAAGCGGGCGGAGCTCACCCGGTCCATCGGCGAGCTTCGGGAGCGGGAACATCAGCTCTTGCGGCGCCGGGAGCGGCTCGCTCAGGAGGTCGTCGCCGCCCGCGGCGAGGCTGAGAGCCTGGCCGGAGCGCGCGGAAGGCTGGAGGCCTCCCGGAGGCAGGTGCTGGAGGAGCTCTCCCGGCTGGAGTCTCGGCTCTTGAGTGTGGAGCGGGAACTGGCCGCGCGCGAAGCCGGACGGCACCGGGCCCAGGCCGAACTGGCCGAGCTCCGTCTCACCCAGGCTGCGCAGCAGTCCAGGCTCGAGGCCCTGGAGCGATTGGAGCGGGAGCGGGAAGGATACGGCGCCGGAGTCCGCGCGATCTTCAAGAATGGGGAGGCGTCGGCGATCCCGGGTGTCCTGGGAACGGTGGCGGATCTCCTGGAGGTGCCGCCCGGACTCGAGGCGGCGGTCGAGGCAGTGCTCGGCGATCGCCTCCAGTGGGTGGTGGTGGAGCGCTTTGCCGACGCGAAGGCCGGCATCGGGTACCTGCAGGGCACCGGCGCGGGGTCGGCGACCTTCCTTCCGCTGGAAACCCTCCCGACGACAAACGGGCTTCCGCGTGAGGAGGAGGGTCTCCGCTGGGCCGCCAGCCTCGTCGGCTCGCGCCACCTCGCGCTGCTCCACTATCTCCTCGGTCGCGTGGCGGTGGTCGCCCATCTCGACCAGGCCGAGGCTCTCTGGCGGCGGAATGGGACCACTCCCACCTACGTCACCCGTTCCGGGGAAGTTCTCTCTCCCGCCGGCCGGCTCACGGGGGGACGCTCGAGCCGAGGAGAGGCCGAGCACTCCCTGCTCGGGCGCAAGCGCGCGATGCGGGAACTGGCGGGCGAGTCTGTCCGTCTGGCCCAGGAGGTGGCGGAGGCCCAGTCGAAGGTGGAGAGGCTGGAGGCCGAGATCGCGGCGCTCAAAGTCGAGCAGTCCGGGCTCAAGCAGTCGATCCAGACTCAGGCGGAGCGGCGACTCGCGGCGCAGAAGGACCTGGAACAGGTCGTCCGGGAGACGGAGCGACTCTCCCGTCATCTGGAGACGCTGGCGGTCGAGGAGCGCCAGCTCGTCCAGGAGGCCGAGGCGGCGGCCGTGGAACGGGAACCCCTGGAACGGCAGCTCCAAGCCGCGACGGAAGCTGAGGAGGGGCTGGAGCGGGCCATGATCGAGCTCCGCCTCGCCGTGGAAGCCTCTCAGGAGCGGGAGGCCGTCCTCGCCGGGGATCTGACTGCCTGCCGTGTCGAATGGGCCGCCCTCGGAGAGCGGGTGGAGGCCATCCGCCGGGAACTCACCCACTTCGATGATCTCGACCTCGATCTGGCTCGGCGGCGCGTCCAGGCCGAAGAGCGGCGGAGCCAGCTGGCGCAGCGGAGGACCGAGCTCGTCCGGGAGCGGGAACAGGCGGATGAGCGGGCCCGGCAGGTGGCGGTGGAACGAGATCGCTTGGAGGCGGAGGAGCGCCGGATCGCGTGTGGGCACGCGGAACTCCTTTCCCGGCTCCAGGAAATCGAAGCCGCGGCCGCCCAGAGCGAGCGGGCGCTGGAGCAGATCCGCGAGGAGCTGCACGGGCTGGAGCTCAACGCCACCGAGGGTCGGGTGAGGCGAGAGGAGCTGGAGCAGGAAGGGCGCCGTCGCTTCGGCGTGGAACCCGACGCGCTCTGCCGTCACCATGACCCCTCCGCTGATCTGGGAGCGATCCGGTCGCGGCTGGCGGAGCTGGAGGCGAAGCTGGCGGCGATGGGGCTGGTCAACCTCGTGGCGGACGAGGAATACCGGGAACTCGAAGAGCGCCTCCAGTTCCTCCGGACCCAGCACGACGATCTCGTCCTTTCGATCAAGGATCTCGAGAAGGCGATCCGGGGGATGACCCGCACGGCCCAGGAGCGGTTCCGGGAGGCCTTCGAGGCGATCAACGGCCACTTCAGCCAACTCTTCACCCGTCTTTTCGAAGGCGGGCGTGCCGAATTGCGGCCGGTGGAGGCCGAGGAGGGCGAGGATGCCCTGGAGGCCGGAATCGAACTGATGGCTCAACCCCGTGGCAAGCGTCTTCAGTCGGTGACGCTCCTGTCCGGTGGGGAAAAGGCGCTGACCGGGCTCGCGCTCCTGTTCGCGATCTTCTACTTCAGACCCAGCCCGTTCTGCGTCCTTGATGAGGTGGATGCACCCCTGGATGACGCGAACATCCATCGATTTCTCCGCGTACTGCGTGAACTCTGCCGGCAGACTCAGTTCATCGTCATTACGCACAACCGGAAGACGATGGAAGCCGCCGACGTCCTCTATGGCGTCACGATGGAGGAACCTGGCCTCTCCCGTCTCGTCTCCGTCCGGCTCGCCGACTGAACCTAACTCCTTTCGCGCGTTGACTTTTCTCCCACGCCTGGCTTACACTCCTACTGGGTTGTTCCCATGCAGTCCGTCGGCTCCTACCTGCGCGAACTCCGAATCGCCCGGGGCGTCTCCCTTGAGGAGGTGGCCCGCACCACGCGTGTGAGCCAGGGCTACCTCCAGGCGCTGGAATCGGATGCCTTCAAGCAACTTCCCGCTCCGGTCTTCACCAAGGGATTCATCCGGGCGTACTGCCTGGCTCTGGGAGAGCCTGCCGATGAGGCGCTCTCCCGCTATCGCCTGTTGCTGGGGACGACGGCGACGGAGCCGCCGCTCGCGCCCATCCTCCGGCCCAGGGCTCGCGGGCACGGGCCGGTGCTGGTGAGCCTGATCCTCCTCATCGCGCTCGGCCTTGGACTCTTCTTCCTGAACCTCGGGCTCCAGGGCCAATTGGCCCGACCCGTCGTGGCGCCCAGCGCGACGGCCTCGGCGCCGAAACCGGTTTCCACCGTGTCCTCCGCCCCCGCGGCGCCAGCGGTGGGACAAGAGGAGCCGTCACGGTCGCGGCTGGTTGCGCGCACCACGGAGCCCACGTGGGTACGCGTGCAGATGGACGACGGCAGCGTCGAGCAGGAGCTGCTTCCCGCCGGTGCCACGCGGGAGTGGGTTTCCGATACGCGCTTCATCCTCACCGTCGGCAACGCGGGCGGCATCAGCCTCGAGCTCAACGGCCAGCCGATGCCTCCGCTTGGCGCCAAGGGCGTGGTGATTCAAAACCTGGTCATCCCACCCGAGACCAAGACTTCGCGGCCGTGAAACTGCTCACCTCCCTCGCGGATCGCCTGAGGCAAAGCCTCGAGCGCTCCCGGAACGTGCTCAACGATGGACTCAACGCGCTCCTCGGCGGCGGCCGCCCCCTGGACGAGGCGCTCCTCGAGGAGCTGGAAGAGCTGCTGCTCTCGGCCGACGTGGGATCTCTCACGGCCCGGGAGTTCATCGACCTCATTCGGGAGGACGCTCGGCACGGCCGTGTCGCCACTCCGGAAGACGTTCGCGCCGCGCTCAGGAGGTTCCTGGAAGAGGCGCTGGCCGGCGCGGTTTGTCCCCTGACAGTTGATGCACGCCCGACCGTGGTCCTGGTTCTGGGGGTCAACGGCAGCGGCAAGACCACGACCTGCGGCAAACTCGCCGCGGCCCTCAAGAGTTCGGGGAAGTCGGTCGTGCTGGCCGCCGCCGATACCTTCCGTGCCGCGGCCATCGAACAGCTCGAGGAATGGGGGCGCCGGGCCGGCGTGGACGTCATTCGCCAAACGCCCGGATCGGATCCGTCGGCGGTGGCCTTCGACGCCGTCAAGGCAGCGACGGCCCGGGGGGTCGATGTGCTGATCGTGGACACGGCGGGCCGGCTCCACACCAAGTCGAACCTGATGGAGGAGCTCGCCAAAGTCAAGCGGGTGGTGGGTCGCCAGCTTCCCGGCGCTCCGCACGAATCCCTCATGGTGCTGGACGCGACGACCGGGCAGAACGGGCTGGCTCAGGCGCGAACCTTTCACGCCGGCGTCGGACTTACGGGGCTCGTCCTGACCAAGCTGGACGGCACTGCCAAGGGGGGGATCGTGGTTCGGATCCACCGCGAGCTGGGTCTGCCGATCAAGCTGGTCGGCACCGGCGAGCGCGTCGAGGATCTCCAGCCCTTTGACCCCAAGGCGTTCGTCTCGGGGCTGCTTCCCGAATAGCGCCGTGCCCCCCATGTCCGATCTTCCCACCGATGCGGACTTGATGAGACGGGCGCTCTCTCTGGCGGAGCGGGCGCGCGGACTGACCTCCCCGAACCCCCTCGTGGGGGCGCTGGTCGTCGGCGATGGCGTCGTGGTGGGCGAGGGCTATCACACGCGAGCGGGGGCTCCCCATGCGGAACGCGAGGCCCTTGCCGCTGCCGGTGCGGCGACCCAGGGAGCCACGCTGTACGTGACCCTCGAGCCGTGTGTCCATCACGGGCGGACCCCCCCGTGCGCACCGGCCATTGTCGAGGCGGGGATCCGCCGCGTCGTGGTGGCGGTCCTGGACCCCAACGCAAGGGTTTCGGGGGCGGGTGTGGCGGCCCTGAGGGAGGCGGGCATCCCCGTGTCAGTGGGCTGTCTGGAGGAAGACGCCCGCAGACTGAATCGGCCGTTCTTCACGTGGGTGACCGAGCGGCGCCCCTTCGTCACGCTCAAAGTCGCCATGAGCCTCGACGGCAAGATCGCCGGCTGGGATCGTGTCTCCCGCTGGATCACGGGAGAGGCCGCGCGGCGGGAAGCCCATCGGCTCCGGAGCGAAGCCGACGCCGTGGCGGTGGGGATCTCCACGGTCCTTGCCGATGATCCCGAGCTGACCGTGAGGCTCGATCCACCCTGGCCGCGTGAGCCGTATCGCGTGGTGGTGGATAGCCGGGGGCGAATCGCGCTCACGGCCCGGGTCATGACCGCCGGCCACCCGGGGAGGACGCTGATCGCCGTCACCGGCGCAGCACCGATCGAACGGGTGAAGGTCCTTGAGGAGCGGGGGGCTCAGGTGCTTCGCCTGCCGTCCCGGGACGGACGAGTGGACCTGAATGCGCTGGTGGCGGACCTGGCCCAGCGAGAGGTCACAGCGCTGCTCCTCGAAGGGGGCGGCCAGCTGAACGCGGGGTTCCTGGAGGCGGGACTCGTGGATCGGGTGGTGGTGTTCGTCGCGCCGATGCTTCTGGGCGGCTACCGGGCCCCCACCCCGGTGGCGGGTCCCGGCCGAGGCCTGAAGGAAGCGTTCCGGCTGAACGGGATGACGGTCAGGCCGGTCGGTGAGGACTTGCTCATTGAGGGGGATATTGCTCGGGGAAACAAGGATGTTTACGGGCATCGTTGAGGAGATGGGTGAGGTCATTCGGCTTGTCCCCCGTCAGGGGGCGTGGCGTCTCACGGTCAAGGCCGGACGCGCGCTTGAGGCGAGCGAGGTCGGGTCGAGCCTGGCTGCCAACGGGGTCTGCCTGACCGTCGTCGAGCGAGCCGACAATCTCCTCACCTTCGACGTGGGCCCCGAGACCCTGCGGGCCACGGCCTTGGAGGATCTGGCACCCGGCGCTCAGGTGAACTTGGAGCGCCCCGCTCGACTGGGCGCCCCCCTGGGCGGTCACCTGGTGCTGGGCCACGTGGATGGGATCGGGAGGGTGGCGCAGGTGGTGCCTGGGCGCGATACTGTCACGATGCGGATCGCGGTCCTGGACTCCGGGCTGGAACGCTACCTGATCCCCAAGGGCTCGGTGGCGGTGGACGGGGTGAGCCTTACCGTGGCGGCCCTGGACGCGGGCGCCTTCGACGTCATGGTGATCCCTCACACGCTCGCCGTGACGACGCTGGGGAAGCGCGCCGCCGGGGACAGGGTCAACCTGGAGATGGACGTGATTGGCAAGTACCTGTTTCGCTTCCTCCAGTTGGGGGAGACGGGCGACGCTCCCCTCTTCGAGGCGCTCCTGGCCCGTCAGGACCTCCTTCGCGGCCGGAGCACATGAACCCACGAGGTGACGCATGACCAGCAATCCGGAGGAGAGGCGCCGCCCGGAGTTTGCCTCCATCGAGGCCGCCATTGAGGAGATCCGGGCCGGCCGGATCCTGGTGGTGGTCGACGACGAGGACCGGGAGAACGAAGGCGACCTGGTCATGGCCGCCGACAAGGTCACGCCCGAGGCGGTGAACTTTATGGCCAAGTACGGGCGAGGCCTGATCTGCGTGCCGATGACGGGGGACCGGCTCGACGCGTTGCAGATCTCGATGATGGTCTCGGACAATACCGCCCCGATGGGTACCGCCTTCACCGTGACGGTGGATGCCCGTCGCGGCGTGACGACGGGGACCTCGGCCTATGACCGGGCGGTGACGATCAAGACGCTGGTGGATCCAGCGACCCGGCCCGACGACCTGACGCGCCCCGGGCATATCCTGCCGCTCCGGGCGATGCCGGGCGGCGTCCTGCGTCGAGCCGGGCACACCGAGGCGGCGGTGGACCTCGCGCGCCTGGCAGGGTACTCGCCCGTCGGGGTGATCTGCGAGGTCATGGACGACGACGGGGGGATGGCTCGGGTCCTCCAGCTCCTGGCGCTCGCTCGCGCTCACGACCTCAAGGCCCTCACGATCAAGGACCTCATCGAGTACCGGATCCGGAAGGAAAAGCTGGTCCGCCGCGTGGCCACAACCCGGCTCCCGACCGAGATGGGCGAATTCACCGCCATCGCCTACGAGACCACCGTGGACAATCGCGTGCCGCTGGCTCTGGTGCTCGGAGACGTTTCCGACGGGACTCCCGTGCTGGTCAGGGTGCACTCCGAGTGCCTCACCGGGGATGTGTTTCACAGCAAGCGCTGCGACTGCGGCTCCCAGCTACAGAAGGCGCTCGCGATTATCCGGCGCGAGGGGCGCGGGGTCTTTGTCTACATGCGCCAGGAGGGACGGGGGATCGGGCTCCTGAACAAGATGCGGGCCTACGAGCTCCAGGATCAGGGCAAGGATACGGTCGAGGCCAACCTCGCGCTCGGCTTCAAGGCTGACCTCCGGGACTACGGGATCGGCGCTCAGATTCTCTTGGATTTGGGGGTCAGGAGCATGCGCCTCTTGACGAACAACCCCAAAAAGATTGTCGGGCTGGAGGGGTACGGGCTTCACCTGGCGGAGCGGGTGCCCATCGAGATTCCCGCGACGGACTCGAACGTTCACTACCTCAAGACCAAGCGGGAGAAACTCGGCCACCTCTTCTCCTCGCTCCCCTCGGACTGATGCGACGCCGTTTCGAGCGCGCCCCGCACCCACGCTTCCGCGTGGGTACCCGGTGGGTACCCGGCCCGCGCAATCTCAGGGGGGAGGTTCGGAAGGGCGTGGGTGCAGCCTCCCTCCGAGCGTGATGGCGGGCCGGGCACCCAGAACTCATGGGATCGGCCGGACGGGCTCCCGGATCGGGCGCCGGGTCCGACGCTTTGGCGTCGTCGTCGCCCGCTTCCACGAGGCGATCTCCAAGCGGCTGCTTGACGGTGCGCTTGAGGCCTTCAGCAGTCACGGGTGCGATCCCTCCCAGGTGGAGGTGCACTGGGTGCCGGGCTCCTTCGAGCTTCCCCAGGCGGCCCTCCAGCTGGCCCGCACCGGGAGAGTCGCGGCCATCGTCTGCCTCGGCGTGGTGATCCGCGGAGAGACCCCGCACTTCGAGCACGTCGCCCGGGAGGCGGCGACGGGGATTCGAGAAGTGGCCCTGGCCACGGGGGTCCCGGTGGCCTTCGGCGTCCTGACGGCCTTTACCGAGGAGCAAGCCTGGGATCGGGCGGGCGGGAAGGTGGGGAACCGGGGCGAGGAGGCCGCGCTGGCAGCTCTCGAGATGGCCGAGGTGGTCTCCCGGGTGAGGCGCGGGCGTGGGTAAACGGCGGAAGGCCCGGGAACTGGCGCTTCAGTTCCTGTACCAGCTCGACCTCCGGCGCGGCGAGGATCCGGCTTCGTCGTCGGAGGAGTTCTGGAGTCGGCATCCGGTGGACGCCGACGTGCGGGCCTTCGCCGAGACGCTGGTGCGCGGGACGACGCTCCATCGAGAGAAGATCGACGAGCTGATCACCCAGTACGCCCTGCACTGGGACCTGGAGCGCATGGCCGTGGCGGACCGGAACATTCTCCGGGCCGCGATTTTCGAGCTGCTCTGGACCGCGGACGTCCCCCCCAAGGTGGCCATCAACGAGGCGATCGAGGTCGCGAAGAAGTTCAGCACCCAGGAGTCCAGCCGCTTCATCAACGGCATCCTCGATCGCATCCATAAAGAGCTGCGCCCCGGCTAGGCGTGGACCTTGATGGGGCAGGCACCTTTAGTCGTCGCTGAGATATCGGGAGGCTCTGCGCGCTGCGGACAACGGCGATCTGGAGCCGTTAACAGATCTGTGGGTTCATCGGATCGAGGAAGCACTTTAGGGGAATAGGACAGGTAGGGCGATCCGCTACGCGCTCCTTTCCGACATCCACGGCAACCTCGAGGCCGTGACGGCCGTTCTCGACCACCTCGCCGGCATCGGCGCCGACGCGCTGCTCTGCCTGGGCGACATGGTGGGGTACGGGGCGGACCCGATCCCGTGCGTCGAGAAGCTGGCTGAGCAGGGGGCCCGTTTCGTCGCCGGCAACCATGAGCATGGGACGACGGGTCGCCTGGACCTCCGCTGGTTCAACCCCTACGCCCGGGCTGCCGCTCTCTGGACCGCTTCTCGACTCGATGATGCACACCGGGCCTTCCTGGCCGACCTGCCGCTGGTGTTCGTGATCGAGGACGCCACATTCGTTCACGCGAGCCCAAAGGATCCGGATCAGTGGGAATACCTGATCACGGCCGAGGACGGCTTCGAGGTGTTCTCCGCGTTCTCGACCCGGCTGTGCTTCGTGGGCCATTCGCACCGCCCGGCGCTCTGGTCCCTCGGGTCTTCCGGCCGGGAATTCGAGCCCGGCCCGGGGGAGATCCGGTTGGAGCCGGGGCGGCGATACCTCGTCAACGTGGGGAGCGTGGGGCAGCCGCGGGATCGCGACCCCCGCGCGTGTTATGCGCTCTGGGATCCTGAGGCCGGTCGCGTCGTCTTCCACCGGGTGCCCTACGATGTCGCCCTCGCCCGGGAGAAAATCCTCAAGGCGGGACTCCCCCGGTTCCTCGGAGACCGCCTGATCCATGGCAGCTGACCGGCTGGCGATTTTGAGCGTCGGGCGGGTCAGGATGTCGTTGCTCCTGGCCTCGTCCGTCCTTCTGACGCTCGCGTATCCCGCGACCGACTGGTCTCTGCTCGCCTGGGTCGCCTTGGTCCCGCTCCTCGCCTCGGCCCTCGTTCGCGCGCCGCGCGCCGCCTTGGCTGACGGCTGGTTAATGGGGACGGTGTTCTTCGTTCTCCTTCTCCGCTGGCTCGACCACACGTTTCGGAACTACAGCGCGATCCCGTGGCCCCTGACCTGGCTCCCGATCGTGGGGCTGGCGGGGTACTGCGGCCTCTCCTTCGGCCTGGTGGCCGCCCTCGTGAGTTGGCTCAGGGGACGCCTCGGCGTTGGCTGGGCCTTGGCCGCAGCGCCGTTCTTCTGGGTGGCGGGGGAGTGGATCCGCGGACAGTTCCTCTCGGGGTTTCCCTGGGGGCTCCTCGGCTACTCCCAGCACCACCAGCTCCCCCTGATCCAGATCGCGGAGTTTACCGGCGTGTACGGGATCTCGTTCCTGATCGTGGCGGTGAACGCGGCGGTGGCGGGCGTCGTTGCGCTCGGGTGGCGTCGGGCCGTGCCGGGAGGAAGTGGGGCCGCCGTGCTTGTGGTCGGCACTCTGGCGTTCGGCCTGATCCGACTCGGAGATTCCGCTCCCGCCCGGACGATCACGGTGGCGCTGGTTCAGCCCTCGATTGAGCAATCTCTGAAGTGGGACCCGACCTATCGGGTGCAAACCCTGGGCATCTATGCCGCCCTGACCCGTCAGGCCGGCGAGGGAAACCCGTCGATCATCCTCTGGCCCGAGACCGCCGCGCCCATCTTCCTCCGCCGTGACCCGCTCCTGGTGGCGGAGCTCCAAGCCCTTTCAGCGGCGCTCAGGGCGCCGCTCCTGGTGGGATCCGTGGACGGGGATGGAAAGGCCCTCTACAACAGCGCATTTTTGCTGACGGGACGGGGGATTATCGGCAAGTATGATAAGATACATCTCGTCCCGTTCGGGGAGTATGTGCCCTTGTCCCGGGTTCTCGGCTTTGTTCGAGGATGGGCCGAATTCATCTCGGAGTTCAAGGCCGGGGCAGTTCCCAAGGTGTTCAGGGAGCTCGGCGCCCCCTTCGGGGTCGTCATCTGCTACGAGGGGATCTTTCCCGAGCTATTCAGGGAATTTGTTGCGGGGGGGGCCGAATACATGGTGAACATCACGAACGACGCCTGGTTCGGCACGACCAGCGGGCCGTGGCAGCATCTGGCGATGCTCCCGTTCCGGGCGGTGGAGAACCGGATCGCGGTCGCCCGGGTGGCCAACACGGGCGTATCGGCATCGGTGGAGCCCACCGGCCGGATCGGCAAGAGCCTCGGCCTTTTTCAGCGGGGAGTGCTGAGCGTGAGGCTTCCGCTGCGTCAACGCACGACCCTCTACACGCGGTTCGGCGATCTCTTTGCCTACGCCTGCCTGGCGATCTCGGCTGCCGGGCTTGCCCACGGGAGCCTCCGGAGGAATCGATAGCCCCATGCTCGGTGAACTGAAGCGCGACGTCCTCGAGTTTGAGAGGCGGCTGGACGACCTCCGGGGGCACCTTTGACCTGCCCGCCAAGGAAGATCGGCTTCGCCTGATCGAGGCCGAGATGGCCTCTCCCGCCTTCTGGGAGGACAGCCGGCGCGCCCAGAGCCTGGTCCAGGAACGCTCCGAGTTGGCGCGCGTCGTGGGGCGTTGGCGGGAGCTTTCCGCGCGGGCCGAGGAGCTTCGCCTGCTCTGGGAGATGGCGGTGGAGGAGGGCGACGAGAGCGTCGCCCCGGAGATCGAAGACGGGATCCGGTCGCTGCGTCAGGCCGTCGAGGAGTTCGAGTTGAAGGTGATCCTCTCGGCCCCGCACGACCGGAAGAACGCCGTCGTGTCCATCCACCCGGGCGCCGGCGGGACCGAGTCCCAGGACTGGGCTCAGATGCTCGTGCGGATGTACCTTCGCTGGGCCGAGCGCGCGGGCTTCAAGGCTGAGGTCGTGGACCTGCTCCCCGGTGACGAAGCGGGGATCAAGTCCGCCACGATCGAGGTCAGCGGCGAGTCCGCGTACGGGTATCTGAAGGGCGAGGCCGGCGTGCATCGCCTGGTGAGGATCTCCCCTTTCGACGCCTCCCGCCGGCGCCATACCTCGTTTGCGTCGGTGTCCGTGATCCCCGAGGTCGAGGAGGTGGAGGTGGTGGTCCGGGACGAGGACCTTCGGATCGACGTCTTTCGCTCCTCGGGACCGGGCGGGCAGGGGGTGAATACGGCCGACTCCGCGGTGCGCATCACCCATCTCCCTAGCGGGATCGTGGTGCAGTGCCAGAACGAGCGATCGCAGCTGCGCAACCGTGATACGTCGCTGCGCATCCTGAGGGCGCGCCTGTACCAGCTCTACGAGAAGAAGCAGCGGGAGGAGCTGGCGGAGCTCACCGGGGAGAAGAAGGAGATCGCGTTCGGGAGCCAGATTCGCTCCTACACCTTCCACCCGTATCAGCTCATCAAGGACCACCGGACCGGCCTCGAGGTGGGCAACGTCGAGGCTGTCATGGACGGCGACATCGATCCTTTCATCCAGGCCTACCTCCTGTCGGGCAAGTCAGCGTAGAATAAGGTGCCGATGGCCACCGCGCCTGACGACAACGAGCTCATTCGCCGCCGTCACGCCAAACTCGCGGACCTCCGAGCGCGGGGGGTGGACCCCTTTGGGGGCCGCTACCCGGTGACCCACTGGGCCGGACGTCTGGTCGGGCAACTGGCCCGAGCCACCGACGAAGAGCTCAAAGGAGTCGGGGCCGTCAGCGCGGCGGGGCGCCTCCTCACACTCCGTCACCACGGGAAGACGTGCTTCGCGACCCTCAAGGACTACACGGGGACGATCCAACTCTACGCTCGCGCCGACCAGCTGGGAGACGAGTACGGCCTTTTCACGGACCTCGACGCCGGCGATTTCATCGGCGTGACCGGTGAGCTGTTTCGAACCCGCACGGGCGAGCTCACCATTAGGGTGAAGGCCTTCGCCTTCCTGGCGAAAGCCCTGCGCCCCCTCCCGGAGAAGTGGCACGGCCTCAAGGACGTGGAGACCCGCTATCGCCAGCGGTACCTGGACCTGCTGGTGAACTCCGAGTCGCGCGCGGTGTTCCAGCTGCGGAGCCGCCTGATCAAGGAGATCCGCGAGTTTCTGGACGCGCGGGGCTTCCTCGAGGTGGAAACCCCTATGATGCAGCCGATCCCCGGCGGCGCGGCGGCCCGGCCCTTCGTCACCCACCACAACACGCTGAACCTGGATCTTTACCTGCGCGTGGCTCCCGAGCTCTACCTGAAGCGGCTCGTCGTGGGCGGGTTTGACCGCGTCTACGAGATCAACCGCAACTTCCGCAACGAGGGGATCTCGACGGAGCACAACCCCGAGTTCACCATGCTGGAGTTCTACCAGGCCTACGCCGACTATGGCGACCTGATGGAGCTTACGGAAACCCTCCTCTGTCACCTCGCGCAGGCCCTGCTGGGGTCGCTGACGTTCGGGTATCAAGGTCAGGCGGTTGACCTCACGCCGCCGTGGCGGCGGGTGAGGTTCCACGAGGGCCTCTCCGAGGCGTTGGGGGTCGTGGTCACGCCCGAGGCCGATCCCTGGGAGCTCATTCGCGGCCCTGCAGGCGGTCGTGTGGTTCACGCGGATCCCGCCGGAACTCCGGCCAAGCACTGGAAGGCCCTCTTCGAAATGCTCGTCGAGCCGACGTTGGTGCAGCCGACGTTTGTCGTAGACTTTCCCATCGAGCTCTCGCCGCTGGCCAGGCGTAACAAGGACAACCCGGCCTTGGCCGACCGCTTCGAGCTGTTCGTGGCCCAGCTGGAAATCGCCAACGCCTACGCGGAGCTGAACGATCCCGAAGAGCAACTGGCTCGCTTCAGGCAGCAGGCCGTCGAGCGCGAGCGCGGCGACGAGGAAGCGCACTGGCTGGACCGGGACTTCGTGCGCTCCCTCGAGTACGGGATGCCGCCGACGGCGGGCGAGGGGATCGGGATCGACCGGCTGATGATGCTGTTTGCCGACCAGCCCTCCCTTCGCGACGTGATCCTCTTCCCCCAGCTACGACACTCGGAGGGGGGCTCCGCCACCCGGGAATAGGACACATGCGCGAGCGGAGGCGAGCCACCGCTGCGGGCACCCACGCCACCTTGCGTGGCGTGGGTCGTGGCGAAGCCCGCGCTCGAGAGGAGACGGACGAGGCGTGAGCCGGAGGGGGCTGCCGTTCGAGCTGTTTTTAGGCCTTCGGTACCTTCGCGCGCGCGGTCATCGCACCAACCTGTCGCTCTTCGTCTGGATCGGCGTCGGCGGGGTGTTCCTCGGCGTCAGCGCGCTGATCGTGGTCCTGGCCGTGATGACCGGATTTCAGGACGGCATCCGGGACAAGATCATTGCGGCCAACCCCCACGTTCTGATTTTCGAGGGTGGTGGGCGCGGCGTGCGTGATGCCGACGCGTTGGCCGACCGAGTGCGTCAGCTACCGGGAGTCAGGTCCGCCACCCGATTCGTCCTCCAGCAGGCGCTCTTCACCGTTTCGGGCGGCGGAGCCACGGGCGGGCTCGTCCGCGGCGCCGACTTCGCGGCCGAGTCGGTCCGCCGGGACATCGGCCGCCACCTCAAAATGGGGAGCCTGGAACCTCTCCGGCGCGCGGGAGGCGACCCCTCGATCCTCCTGGGACGCGAGCTGGCGAGGACCCTCGGGGTCGTTCCGGGGGAGACCGTGACGGTGATTTCCCCGCAGGGCGCTCTCACGGCTGTGGGAATGGTCCCGAAAATGCGACGCTTCGTCGTCGCCGGCACGTTCGAGGTCGGCATGTTCGAGTACGATTCCTCCCTGGCCTACGTGAGCTTGGCCGCCGCCCAGGAGTTCGCCGGCCTCGGTGAGCGCGTGACCGGGATCGAGATCAAGCTTGCGGATCCCTGGCAGGCCAGGGTGATCGGGCGGGCGATCGCCCAGCGGCTCGGCTTCCCCTACCTGATCCGCGACTGGATGGACATGAACCGCAATTTCTTCAATGCCCTCCAGCTGGAGAAGCTGGCCCTCTTCATCATCGTGACGATCATCGTGCTGGTGGCGGCCTTCGCCATTATCGGCCACCTGGTCCTCCTGGTGGCGGAAAAGCGAAAAGAGATCGGGATACTCAAAGCGATGGGAGCCACGGCGGGGAGCGTGGGGGCCGTCTTCCTCTCGGTGGGAATGCTCATCGGCGTGGTGGGGACGACGGCGGGAAGTGTGGCGGGGCTCGGCCTCATCTGGGTCCAGAACACCTACCGGATCATCCGGCTGGCTGGCGACGTTTACCAGATCGACTACATCCCGATGAAGCTCACCTGGGGCGATTACGGGCTGATCGTCGGGGCGACACTCCTGATCTCGTTCGTCTTCACGCTTCTCCCTGCCCGGCGCGCCGCCCGGCTAGACCCCGTGGAAGTCCTTCGCTATGAGTGATCTCGTGGCGGCGCAGGACCTGGAGAAGGAGTACCGGAGCGGGCCCGAGGTGGTGCGCGTTCTCAAGGGGGTGACCCTGTCGGTGGGGCGCGGCGAGGTTGTCGCGATGGTGGGGGCATCGGGGGTGGGAAAGTCCACCCTGCTCCACCTCCTCGGCGCCCTGGATCGCCCGACGGCGGGGCAGGTCCGCTTCGACGGCGAGGAGGTCTTCGCGCGGTCGGAGAGCGGGCTGGCCCGTTTCCGCAGGACCGAGGTGGGGTTTGTGTTTCAATTCTACAACCTGCTCGGCGAGATGACCGCACTGGAGAACGCGATGCTTCCCGGGTTGCTCCAGCGTCTGTCGTGGGAGGAGGCCCGATCGCGCGCGGCCGATGCCCTCCACGAGGTGGGCCTCGGTGACCGCCTCGGCCACCGCCCGGGCGAGCTCTCGGGTGGGGAGCAGCAGCGCGTGGCGATCGCCCGTGCCGTGGCGCACCGGCCGCGGCTCATCCTGGCCGATGAGCCGACGGGCAACCTCGACCCCAAGACGAGCGAGGTGATTTTCGATCTCTTCCTGCGGCTTCAGGCGGAACGGGGGCTGACCTTTGTCATCGCGACTCACAACCAGGATCTGGCGCGGAAAGCCGACCGGGGATATCGGCTCGTGGACGGGCGGGCCGTCCCCTGGCCCTAGGACGAAGACCCGAGCCACGGGAAACCGGAGGATGCTCCTCCCGCTCAGACCTCCTCACCTCGACCGCTTTCGCTCGCTCGGGCATCTCCGCTGGCCCCCCCATCCCCCCGAGGCGGGGGGATGGCTTCGTCCCTGCGGGACTCAGGGCGCTGCGCTGCCCTGCGCTTCGCGCGCGGCTACGGCTCGTCGGATTCGCTCCTTGGAGCATCCCCCGGTTCCCCAAATACGTGCTAAACTCTCCGTGCGCGGCAATCTTCGCAATGCGGGGGCGACTATGAGCGAGGCGATCAGGATCACCCGAGCGGCGACGAAGAAACCGAAGCCGAAGGACAGCGAGCTCGGCTTCGGCACGGTTTTCACCGATCACATGTTCCTGGCTGACTTCCAGGAGGAAAAGGGCTGGTACGACCCGCGCATCGAGCCCTACGGCCCGCTGACCCTGGATCCGGCCACGGCGGTGTTCCACTACGCGCAGGCTGTCTTCGAGGGGCTCAAGGCGTTCCGGGGCGTCGACGGCCGGGTGCGCCTGTTCCGTCCGCAGAAGCACATCGAACGGCTCAACCGCTCGGCCCGGCGGATGTGCATTTCGGAGATGGACCCCGACTTCGCGCTCAGGTCGCTGGTGGAGCTCGTGGGGCTCGAGCGGGACTGGGTGCCGTCCAGCGTCGGTACCTCCCTGTACGTCCGGCCGACGATCATCGCCACCGAGCCCTTCCTGGGCGTCCGGCCGGCGAAGTCGTACCTCTACTTCGTGATCCTGTCGCCCGTGGGGGCCTACTACCCCGAGGGCATGAACCCCGTGAAGATCCTCGTCATGGAGAAGTACGTTCGCGCCGTGGAAGGCGGAGTCGGCGCGGCGAAGACCGGCGGCAACTACGCCGCAAGCCTGCTCCCGGCCGAAGAGGCGCACGCCGCGGGCTTTACCCAGGTCCTCTATCTCGACGGCCTCCACCGGCGTGACGTCGAGGAAGTCGGGACCATGAACATCATGTTCCGGCTCGGGGACGAGGTTGTCACGCCGCCGCTCGGCGGCACGATCCTCGCCGGCGTGACGCGCGACTCGGCGCTGACCCTCATGCGCGAGTGGGGGCTCGCCATATCCGAGCGGCAGATCGGGATCGACGAGGTCATCGCGGCCGCCCGCGACGGGTCCCTCCGCGAAGCCTGGGGCACCGGGACCGCCGCGGTCATCTCGCCGGTTGGCGAGCTCGCGTACCGGGGCGAGCGCATCGTGATCCACGGCGGGCGGATCGGCGAATTGACGCAACGCCTCTACCAGGCCATCGTCGACGTTCAGTACGCCAGGGTCCCGGACACGCGCGGTTGGACCTTGGAGGTCTAGGGACATCCCTGGCCGCAAAAAGAAAAGGCTAGGAAGGCTCCCTCCCCTGGGGTATAATTTGGCTAAACCGTTGTCCGGGAAGGGAAACCGAGAGCGACCCCAGGCGCGTGAGGGGTAGGGAGGTCAAGTGTTCGAGCGATTTACGGAGCGGGCGCGGCGAGTCATCATTCTGGCGCGCGAGGAGGCCGGGCGGTTCCGCCACGATTTTGTCGGGACGGAGCACATCCTGTTGGGCCTCATCCGGGACGGGGAAGGGATCGCGACGGCGGTCCTCCAGCGGTTGGGGCTGCGCCTCGAGACCGTCAAGACCGAGGTGGAGCGGGCCCTCGCCGGCTTCCCCAAGACCCTGACGTTTGGGGAGGTTCCCTTTACTCCCCAGGCGAAGCGGGTCCTGGAGCTTTCGATCGAAGAGGCGCGCCAGCTCGGCCACAACTATATCGGTACCGAACATCTGCTCCTCGGTCTCATGAAGGAGGGGCAGTGCATTGCCGCCAAGATCCTCGAGTCCCTGGGCGCCCGACTGGATGAGGTGCGTCAGGAGACGCTGGCCCTCCTCGGGGACCAGTACTACCCTCGCCCCAAGAAGCGTTCCCAGACCCCGGTGCTGGACGAGTTTGCCCGGGACCTGACTCAGCTCGCGCGCGAAGGAAAGCTGGATCCGGTCATCGGGCGCGAGATGGAAATCGAGCGGGTGATCCAGGTTCTCTCCCGCCGGACCAAGAACAATCCCGTCCTCATCGGAGAGCCGGGAGTGGGCAAGACGGCCATCGTTGAGGGGCTGGCCCAGAAGATCGTCAACCACGACGTGCCCGACGTGCTCGTCTCCAAGCGGCTGCTCCAGCTGGACCTGGGCGCGCTGGTGGCCGGCACCAAGTATCGCGGCCAGTTTGAGGAGCGCCTCAAGGCCGTGATGAAAGAGATCCGCCAGTCCGAGAACGTGATCCTGTTCCTGGACGAGCTTCACACCCTGATCGGGGCCGGGGCGGCGGAGGGAGCCATCGACGCCTCGAACATGCTCAAGCCTGCCCTGTCGCGGGGAGAGATTCAGACGATCGGGGCCACCACGCTCGATGAGTACCGCAAGTACATCGAGAAGGACGGCGCCCTCGAGCGCCGGTTCCAGCCCGTGATCGTGAAGGCCCCCACCGTCCCCGAGGCGATCGAGATCATCCGCGGCCTGCGGCACAAGTACGAGGCGCACCACCGCGTCAAGATCACCGAGTCGGCGATCACCGCCGCCGTGAACCTTGCCGACCGCTACATCACCGACCGCCAGCTCCCTGACAAGGCGATCGACGTGATCGACGAGGCCTCCTCCCGGACCCGACTGATGGCCCTGACCCCGCCGCCCGAGATCAAGGAGCTGGACAAGGAGATCGAGCGGGTCGTACGGGAAAAGGACATGTACCTGGAAGCCCAGGAGTTCGAGAAGGCCGCTTCCCTTCGGGAGAAGGAGAAGCATCTCCGCGCTCGCGGCGAAGAGCTGAAGCGGGAGTGGGAAAAGCGCAAGGGCAAGGCCCAGGCGAGCGTCGGGGAGGAGGACATCGAGTTCATCGTGTCCCGCTGGACCGGCATCCCCCTCTCCAAGCT
>JACQWA010000374.1 GCA_016209425.1 Candidatus Rokuibacteriota bacterium | reverse complement strand
CTGTGGCTCGTGGAAACCTTGGTCGATCCCGCCCGGTTTGCCGGCACGTGCTACCGGGCCGCCAACTGGCGCTGCCTCGGCCCGACGTTCGGCAGCGGCAAACAGGGGAGGGGGTATGTGTATCATGGCGCCGTCAAGGAGGTCTACGTCTATGTCCTAGAGCCGCGCTTCCGGCACCTGCTCGGGTGCACCCCACAACCCTACCGCCCCTCTCACCGCCCTCCACCCTCGCTGAGGAAAGAGGAGGAGCTCGCGATGATTTTACGGCACGCCGGGTGGCATCCCGATCTCGTCCCGTGGGTGCGGCTGACGGAGGCGGAGGTGGCCGGGCTCGCCGACGAGCTCGGGCAGTTTCACGCGCAGTTCCAGGCCTGTTTCGGCCGGATCGAGCACCGGCGCCTCGGCCTGGCGTACCTGGCCGGGTTGCTGAGCAACACCGCCGCCAAATCTGTGGAACCCATCGCCCTGGCCTTCCTGGATGCCGATGCCGTCCGGCCCCTCCAGCGCTTCCTGAAGTCCTACGGCTGGGACCACGCGGCGATGGAGGCGACGCATCAGGCCCTGCTGGCGGAGACGCTGGCGGAGCCGGACGGCATGTTCACGGTCGATAGTTGCGAGTTCCCTAAGAAGGGGACCGAGTCCGTGGGCGTGGCCCGCCAGTACTGCGGGGCCCTCGGCAAAGTCGAGAACTGCCAATCCGGCGTTTTCGTTGGCTACGCCAGCCGGAAGGGCTACGGCCTGGTCGGCGGCCGCCTGTACCTCCCGGAGAGCTGGTTTGCCCCCGAGCAGGCGCAACGCCGCACGGACACCCGGGTCCCGGAGGAGCTGGGCTTCCAGACCAAGCCGCAACTCGCCCGGGACCTCCTGGCCCGCATCGCCCAGACGAACCTGTTCCCCGCCACCTGGCTCGGCTGCGACGCCGTGTTCGGGGCCGACTGGGCGTTCCTGGACGCGGTGCCGCCGGGGATGTCCTACTTCGCCAGCGTCCGCGCGAACACGCTGGTCTTTCGCACGCGGCCGCGGGTCAGCGTGCCCCGCTACCGGGGGCGCGGGCGCAAGCCCACGAAGCCGCGCGTCACGCGCGGGCGGGCGGTTCCGGTGAGCACGCTCGCAGCGTCGAAGCAATGTCGCTGGACCCCGGTCGTGCTGGCGGAAGGGGCGAAGGGGCCCCTCCGGGCCGAGGTCGCCTGCTGCCGCGTCTACCCGGCCCAGGGCGGCCTGCCGCGCGCGGCCCCGGTCTGGCTGTTCCTGCGCCGCACGGAGGACGGGCAGATCAAGTACGCCTTCTCGAATGCGCCGGCCGACACACCCCTGGCCGAGCTGTGCCGCGCGGCGACCCTGCGCTGGCCGATCGAGCAATGCTTCCAGGACGGGAAGAGCCAGGTCGGCATGGATCACTACGAGCACCGGTCCTGGCCGGCGTGGCACCGGCACATGCTGTACGTGTTCCTCGCGCTCCACTTCCTGCTGCGCCTGCGCATTCGGTTTAAAAAAAACGCCGGACTTGACCCTGCCGCAAGCGCGGACGCCCGTGGCGGCGGTGCTGCCGTGCAAAGCCTTGACGCCCGCGCATGCGCTGGCGCTCGTGCGGTACCACACGCGGCGAAACCACATTGCCTATCTCTCACACAGGAAGAGGCGGCTGGCGTTGTTTCCTGATCGATGCTGATCGCGAAAAGATCCGCTGTAGTGATAGTAATGTCCTTATTAGTGACAGGAAGGAGATAAGTGCCGGCGCGTGGGAGAACAGGCTCGGTTGCGCGTCGTCGGCGTACCCCCAAGCCCGCGCCATCGCTATTGATCCTGGAGTGTGATCCGGCGACACTCATCGCACAGTCGAGTTCGGTAGCCGCAAGGCTGGAGAACATCGTAGAGACCTTCATCCCCAAGGCCAGAGTGTTCCGTGTTGGAGCAACCGCCCTCGCCTCGCTGGGGTTGGGACTGGCTCGATGTGCGGAAGCGTGTTCTCGCTGTGATGTCATTGTGATCGTGGGCCACAGCAACATCTCGGAACTAAAGCTCACGGCGGATGACGTCGTTACTTGGGATGCTCTGGCTCGGTGGCTTGAGCCCTTACGTCCGACGCGCATCGTCTTGGTGGCATGTGAGGCCGGCCGGTGGCTCGCGGCCGGTCCCCTCTTCAAAGGGATTCCAACCCTCAAAGAGGTTTATGGTTCGCCAGTCTTAGTGACGGAGCGGCAGGCGGCGGCTATCAATGCCTTAGTTCTGTACCTCCTGTCGGGACGCCGGCTGAAGGTTGGGGATCTCAAGATCGCGCAGGCCGTAAATTTTCTGATAACCCGAGGGATCTTGATTCGTCGAACGAGGGCCGATCCCCGTCGTCCGGCCTTCATAGAGTCCGCGGCATGGACCATTGGCGAAGAGGCCCTGAAGGCGCTGCTGGGCCGGCTTGAAGCTACTATTCGAACGTGATCAGCAACCGGGAGATCACGTAAAGGCTCGAGGGTTGCTCCGGCTTCTCGGGTGTGATGCATGCGGGAGATCGAATTCGAGCAGGTCGTAAGGATCTGGGAGGCCGCGGATCGGGCGGCCGGCGGGAGGGACACCCGCGGCATCCTTGACGCGTTCAAGCCGCCACTCACGCAGAGGTGGTTCGAGGACGAGATGTCAGCACGCGAAGTGGCCGATCTGCGTTTCATTGGAAGGACAGCTGGAGATCAGTTCGCAGCGATAACGGGAGGAACCTATAGGGTGGGGGATTCGAAGTCTGGCGTCGGGCACCAAGTAGCTTTTAGGTGGGATCCGGCGTGGCGTATTATTTCTCTGAGAGATCCTGAGCACGGGGCGCGGGTGATCATCGACGGCAATGGCCGCTCGCTCGCGCTCTGGCAGGCTGTCCAGGCAGGCGAGATACCTCGCGAGCGAAAGGTTGGGATTGTCGTGGGCGATTTGGCGCAAGCGATCGTGTTTAGAGCAAAGGCAATTGCGCCACTCTGGCGGTAGGCCGAATGGAGGCTAGGTCTACCACACGGTGAAAAGGGCAGGCGCGAGGACCCGGGCGGCGCCCGCCGCGACGCGCCCCCCCTTTCCGGACGACGGGGATCGCGACGTATCTTGTGAACGCGAGCACTGTCAACGGCGGCCACAAGCTGTGCGATCACCGCGGCGACAAGCTCGACGAGGTGAACGGATCCGGCTGAGCCCCGGCTGAGCCCCGGCCCGGCGCCTGCATGGCCGAAGAAACTGCTGGGTCCTGCTCCACCCACGCAGCGGCCCCGCTCTCCCCGCGCAGCTTATGACGCGTCCTCATCTTGCTCGTATTCCAGGGGGAGTTCAACCGCTTCCTGTTCCGCCGGGAGAGTATCTCTGACAATGGGCTTCCCGGTTGCCTGCGCAATCCTCTCGAGCAACGCGGTCTGCCTTGCCAAAAAGAACGAATCGAAGTCATCCTTTCTCAGGGGGTCCGGATCAATGAGGTGCGTTCCGAGGATATCATTCATTCGCTTGTCGTGGATCTGGGCGCGGCGCTGCATCCTCTCAAGATATACGCTCGGAGAGTTACCTCCGATCATCCGGTTCGTCCTCGCTGAGAGCGGGGTCTTGTTGACAATGCTGTCACACCGGCGCGTATCTATGGCATGTTTTCGACACCAATCCTGGGGGAAGATGTGGTGGATGTCGATCTTCTCATCGAAGTAATCGTGGACGTCGATCGCATCCCCCGACCGAAAGTCAAGACCTCCGTCGCGCATGAGCAATGCGTGGATGCCCTTGTAGGCCGCACTGTTCCGCGTACGGAGGCCCAGCAGCCGCGACGGGGAAAAGTTGGCGTCTGCAATGGTGTCGGGTTCCGGGCCCCCATCGATCCAAGCCAGGACCTCGGGGAGATCTTTGGCAAACCGAGTCTCGATCGCACCTCCGTAAAGCTCTCCAAAGACGCCGCACCAGAACCACCGAGCCAGTTTTTTCCGGGTTCCATCATGGTCGGCTCGGTCACCCAGCACTGTCACGATCCCCGCCAAAGGTACGAGCTGCGTACGGTAAGGGAGGTCACGAGCGGCGAATATCTTCTGTCCGTGAAGGATTTTTGCCGCCTTCTGGAGCCCTTCCGTGACCGGATCAGCCCACGCCCTGAACTCCTCGAGCGTCAATCGAAGGATATCCTTGCGTTTGCAGGTGATCCCTGGAGCGGCGTCAACGCTCGCCCCGGACGTCAGCGCCTGGATGCGTCTCTGCCGGGAGGCCAGCAGGGATATCGCCTGTAAGAAGTCAGTATTCTCGACCGTCTTTAGGACATGGTGCTGCTTGAGGCGCTTTTCCCGATGCGCCCAGTCTTCGCGCAAGCTGAATTCGTCGGCCGCGAACGTGGCGGTCAGCAACTCGAACACCGTCAGCGAAACACCCCCGGTGTTGACCTTTTCAAATACTGCGCAAACAGCCTCCTTGGGGTTCTCTTTGCGCAACGCGACCAGCGGCACTTGATACTGCTGGCACCGCTGAATCACCGATTGCACTAGGTCGTTCCACCTGACGAGTCGCTCCTGGATATGATCAGGCGCAACCTGCAAGTAGCGCAATTGCCAGGCTGTTAGCCCCGCTGTGTCGAACACTAGAGGCAGGGGGAACAGCTCTGCCTTGCACTCCCTCTCCATGCTGGAATAATCCGCGATCACCTCGGCCCGAAAATTGCGAATGAGTCGGTCCTCTGGGACCCCGATGATCGCCTCGTCGCGGTCCCCGTTCAGGCTCAACGCCTTGTTTATCTCAAGGTAATACCATCGGCGAATCGGATGCCCACGGGCATCCGTCGTCACCACGGGCTGTCCCGAATAGAGCGCCTGGAAGAGGGAGGCCAACCTTTGCTGCCCGTCAAGGATCAGGCGCTCCGGGATTGGTGGCTGCTGAAGCTGAACCCCCTCGATTAGCCGAGGGCGGAACCGAACTGCCTCACCGCCCCATTGGAGCATCATGACGGCCCCAATCGGGTATGAAAGAGAGATACTTGCGAGGAGGCTCCGGATATGTTCGTCGTCCCACACCCAGCCGCGCTGGAAGTCGGGCAACTGGGTCTTCCCGTCACGAACGCTCTTTACCATATCGAGAAGCGATTCGCTGGTGCTGTCAAATGTGGTAATTGCCGGCATGGTATCCCCTCGCATCTTAGACCGACACAGCCCGCCTCGCGATCTCCTATCTCGTCAACGGGCTTTCTGCAAGTAGGAATCTTTACTGCTCTCCTCCTTTCGGACCAACCGACACTTGCCCATCCAGACGGGAACCTAGCCGAACCGCAGGCCGCGGCGGCGTCTCGTCATCAAAACAAAGTCCTGCTCCCCGCCGCCGGAGTTCAAGAGCTGACGACCCGGTGAGGCATCACGGAGGAGGCTAATCCCCGTGGCTGGCCTGAGGCAACGTCGAGGAGGCCGCGCATCACCTGCCCGTTCGTTACGGCCGGTGGGGGAAGGCGGCGTCTACTTCCGGGAGCCTGAGACCGAGGGAAGTGCTTGAACCGG
>JACQWA010000366.1 GCA_016209425.1 Candidatus Rokuibacteriota bacterium | reverse complement strand
GTAGAATGGGACGCGGCGACGCGGCAGCGCGCCGAGGTTCGTGAGGCCCTCCATGATCACGACCCCCGCGCCGAGGATCACCCGGTGCATGGGGAAGTCCTCGGAGGTGAAGTGGGGCAGGCGGGCGCAGTACTCCTCGAAGAAGTCGAAGCCGATGGCCTTGGACCCCTTGGCCACGAGCCACTCGGCGGACTCGGGCGGGAAGAAGGGGGACTGGGTGAAGTAGTCAGGCCACTTGCCGTACATCTTGTCGGTCCAGCCGGTCCTGAGGAGGACGATGTCGCCTTTCTTGACGTCGTCACCGCCGCCGCGCCTCAGGTCGTCAATGGTAACGCCGTGGTTGGCGCCGGCGAAGGAGAGGTCCACCACGATCGCCTCGCCCATCACCTGGTCGAGCCTGATCTCCGCGGCGGTGATCCCGTCCTTGAATACGTGGAGCGGGGAGTCGATGTGGGCCCCCGTGTGGAGGCTCTGCCTGACGCTCGAGGCCTGCCAGTGCCCCGGGCCCCGGTAGTGGGGAGTCAGCTCCACCCTCAGGTTCGTGGAGGGCGGGCTCATCGTGCTCGAGTCCACGGTGACGGACAGGTCGATGAGTCGGGGCATCGCGGTCTCCCTACAGGCCCAAGTACCGGGCCTTGATCTCTTCGTTCTCCCGGAGGGCCTGGGGCGCGCACGAGTGCACGATCCGCCCCCGGGAGAGGATGTGGACGTGATCGACCACGCTGAGGGCCAGCGGGAGGTTTTGCTCGACCAGGAGGATGGAGAGCCCGCGCCGCTTCAGGTCCGCGATCACGCGGCCCATCTCCCGCACCAGGAGGGGCGCCAGGCCCTCGGTGGGCTCGTCCAGCAGCAGCAGGTCGGGGTTGGTCATGAGGGCGCGGGCGATGGCCAGCATCTGCTGTTCGCCGCCGGAGACTTTCCCTGCCCGATGCTCGGCGCGCTCCCTCAAACGGGGGAAGAGGTTCATGACATGGTCGACGGTCCAGGAGCCGCCCGTTCGCCTGGCCACGGTGAGGTTTTCCACGACGGTGAGGGACGGGAACACCCGCCGCCCCTGAGGTACGAGGCCCATCCCGAGCCCCACGGCATGGTAGGACGGCCACCCCGTGATGTCTTTTCCCTTGAAGATCACGTGCCCTTGGCGAGGCGGGGTGAAGCCGATGATGGAGCGGATGAGCGTGGTCTTCCCCATGCCGTTCCTCCCCAGAATCCCCACGGCCTGGCCCTTGTCGACGGTGAGGGAGATTCCCTGGAGGACGTAGCTGTCGCCGTAGTAGGTGTGGATGTCCCGAACCTCCAACATCGTTCTCTCAGCCCGGCGCTTCGACATCCAGGGGGGCCGGGCGAACTGCGCCCCAGGTGCCGTCGACGACGATCAGGGCGCCGTCCCGGATGCGCCCCATGGCGTCGGGCGCGCCCAGGACGGCGGGGATCCCGCGCTCGCGGGCCAGGGCCGCCAGATGGGAAGTGCTGCCGCCCAGCTCCGCCACCACCGCCGCCACCCGGGGAAGAACCGCGGCCAGGGCGGGCCCCGGTACTCGCGTCACGAGCACGTCGCCTATCTGGACGCGGGCCAGCTCCGCCTCGCTCCGGACGTGGCGCGCCGGACCGATAGCCCAGCCCCCGCTGGCCGGCTGACCCGCCAGGCTCGGAGACTCCTCCCATGCCGGCGCCGGCGTCCGACTCGTCTCGACGGAGAGCGGCCGGGCCTGGAGGAGGTGGAATCCCTGACGGTCCAGCGCCCACTCCACCTCGAGCGGCGAGCCCAGGACCGTCTCGGCCCTGAGAATGAGCCGCGCGAGCGCGATGGCATCCTCGTTGCCGAGGCAGGGAGCGGCCATCGCCTCAGCCTCGACGCGCTGCCAGCGGACGCCGATCCCGGCGGCGCAGGTCAGCATTCGGTTCTTCCGGCCCGGCTCCACGTGTTCGAGAATCGGACCCTCCCGCCGCAGGAGGTAGCGATCGGGAACCACTTCGCCCTGGGCGACGGCGGCACCGAGCCCCCAGGCAGCCGTCAGCACGATGCGCCCGTCCGGTGCCGCGCTCAGGGCTCCGCCAGCTGACGTTGCCGGCACAAGTGTCTGCACCAGGACGGCCACGGCCGTCCCGGCGGGGTCGATGCCATTCGCCCGCGCGTAGCGCACGGCGCGCGGCGTCCAGAGCGAGGCCCAGCACGCCCGGACGGCAGCCAGCACATCGGCACCGCCCCTGACCCCCACGAACGTTTGGAGCTGCCCGGCGAAAGACGCGCCGTGACCGCTCTCGCCGAGCGCCGAAGAGCGGACGGCCACAAGCGGTTCCCTCTCCGGGCAGAGATGCGAGTATGCCTGGTCGAGGCGCTCCGCTACCCCCTGGGGGAGGGGCGCGCGGAGCAGCCCCAGGCGAACCTCCAACGCTCGGCGGCCCGCGTCGCGGTCGTCGGCGCGAAGGACGTTCCCGGCTGCGTCCGCCAGTCCCGCGGAGGCGAGGTGGACGCGGTAGGCCTCCGCGGTCACGCAGAAGCCGCTGGGGACCGGCAGGCCGGCCCGCCGGAGCGTGGCCAGCGTCGCGGCCTTGGCTCCGGTCCGCTCGGCGATGGCTGCCCCGACCCGGGAGAGCGGAAGAACGAAGCGGGGGAGACGGGGCCGGCCCATCCTAATCCACGACCGTGATCTGCTCCACCGGAAAGTTCGAGATGATCTCGATGCCGTTGTCGTTGACGATCAGCATCTCCTCGATCCGCACGCCCCACTCGTACTTTTTCCCGTGCTGGGTCTCGAGCGCGAAGACCATGCCCGGGCGGATCTCCAGCGGGTGGTCGAGCGACCAGATGCGGGAGATGACCGGCTGGTCGTACTGCGCCAGGCCCAGGCCATGCCCCCAGAGGTTGGCCGCCGCCTGGTCCTCTTCCTCGTACCCCCAGGCCTCCTTGGCCGAAGGCCATTTGAGGGCGATGTCGCGCGTGGTGGCGCCCGGCCGGACCGCTCGGATGGAGTCGTAGAGCCACTTGAGCGCCAGCGCGTAGTAGTCCTTCTGCTCCTGGGTGGGCTGCTTGCCCACGCAGTAGGTGCGGTAGTAGCACGACTTGTAGCCGTTCCAGGTCAGCGCCGCCAGGTCCATGAAGACAATCTCCCCCGGCTTGATGATGCGGTCGGAGAAGTTGCGCCAGTTGGGCCAGGTGTTCGGGCCCGAAGAGACGATGACGTCCTCCACGTCCTCCATCCC
>JACQWA010000365.1 GCA_016209425.1 Candidatus Rokuibacteriota bacterium | reverse complement strand
GGTAGGCGCCGCGGGTGGGGTCTCGGCCTTGGGGGCGGGGAGAGCCGTTTCGACCTTCGGAGCCGCTTTGGCCACGGGCGGCGGGGACTTGGGAGCCGGCGGGCGCGATGGCCGCGCCCTTGGTCCGGGGACAAGCGCGGGGTTTCCGCGGGGGGCAGGCTCCTCCTCGGGCTTCGCCAGCTCGACGAAGAGCGGCTCGCCCTTCTTCACGACCACGATCGGGCCGAACTCCGTGAGCAGCAGACCCAGGGCAAAGAGCCCGGCATGGATGAGCAACGACACGGCCACAGCCGTGCCCAGCCGCCTCCACGAATCGGGCGCGGACAGGAAAATGTTCATCAACCGCTTATTATGTCACGCGACGGGCTGGGCCGTCGAGAACCTCGGAAGGGAGTCAGAGGTCGCGGCCGACGGCCAAGGCGACGGGCCTCAGCTCCTCCATGAGCTGCGCGAACTTGGCCGGCTTCAGCGACTGCGGCCCATCGGAGAGCGCCGCCTCGGGCTTGGGGTGCACCTCGACGATCAGCCCATCCGCCCCGCAGGCAATGGCGCCCCTGGCCATGGGCGCGACCAAATCCCAGTGCCCCGTGCCGTGCGAGGGGTCCACCACCACCGGCAGGTGTGAGAGCTTCTTGACAACGGGGACCGCGTTGAGGTCCAGGGTAAAGCGGGTCGCCGTCTCGAAGGTGCGGATCCCCCGCTCGCAGAGGATCACGCGGGGGTTGCCGCCCGACAGGAGGTACTCCGCCGAGAGCAGCCACTCCTGGATGCTCGTGGACATCCCGCGCTTGAGGAGCACGGGCTTCCCGGTTTCGGCCACGCGCGTCAGGAGGGAGAAATTCTGCACGTTGCGGGCGCCGATCTGGAGAATGTCCGCATACTCGGCCACGAGCTCCACGCTCTCCGTCTCCAGCACCTCGGTCACCACCGGGAGCCCCGTGCGTTTGCGGGCTTCGGCGAGATACTTCAGCCCCTGTTCCTTGAGGCCCTGGAAGGCATAGGGCGAGGTCCGCGGCTTGTAGGCGCCGCCCCGGAGGATGCTGGCACCGGCAGCCTTCACGGCCGCTGCCACCTCGAGCACCTGCTGCTCCGACTCGACCGAGCACGGGCCCGCCATCACCACGACGCGCGGACCGCCCACGCTGATGCCGTTCACCCAGACTTGGGTGGGCTCCGGCTTGGTCTCCTTGCTCGCCAGCTTGAACGGCTGCTGGACCGGCATCACCGCTTCCACCGTCTCCATGGCCTCCAGGATCCGGAGATCGGCTTGACCCCGCTCCTCGCCGACGGCGGCGACGACGGTCTTGAACTCGCCCCGAATGGTATGGGGCTGGTAGCCCAGCTCGACAACCCGCCGGCACACGTCCTCCACTTCCGCGTCCGTGACTCCCGACTTCAGCACGATGATCATCTTGTCACCTCGTTCTCCCAGGATGGACGAAGCCTCCCCCCCGCCTCGGGGGGATGGGGGGGCCAGCGAAGCCGCCCGAGCGAGCGCAAGCGGTCGAGGCGAGGAGTTTGAGCGGAAGGCGCATCCCCTCCGATCATCATCAGAGGGTCCGGCCGAGGACCTGAGCCAGCGGCCTCAACTCGTCCATGAGTAGGGCAAACTTGTCCGGTTTCAGCGATTGCGGCCCGTCCGAAAGCGCCTCCTCGGGCCGGGGGTGCACCTCGACCAGAAGCCCGTCGGCGCCGGCGGCCAGACCGGCCCGCGCCATGGCGGCCACGTACTCCCAGTGGCCCGTCCCGTGGCTCGGGTCCACGACGACGGGGAGATGCGAGAGCTTCTTGATCACGGGCACCGCGTTGAGGTCCAGGGTAAAGCGGGTCGCCGTCTCGAAGGTGCGGATCCCCCGCTCGCAGAGGATCACGCGGGGGTTGCCGCCCGAGAGGAGGTACTCCGCCGAGAGCAGCCACTCCTCGATGCTCGTGGACATCCCGCGCTTGAGCAGGACCGGCTTCCCGCATTCGGCCACGCGCTTGAGGAGCGAAAAATTCTGAACGTTACGGGCCCCGATCTGGAGGATGTCGGCGTGCTCCGACACCACCTCCACCTTGTCCGGCTCCATGACTTCGGTCACGACCGGGAGCCCCGTCGCCTTCCGGGCCTCGGCCAGGAGCTTCAGGCCCTCCTCCTCCAGCCCTTGAAACGAGTACGGGGAGGTCCGCGGCTTGAAGGCGCCCCCGCGGAGGAAGGAGGCACCCGCGGCTTTGGCCTTCGTGGCCACCTCCATGAGCTGCTCCCTTGACTCGACGGAGCATGGACCCGCCATCACCACGACCTGCTTCCCCCCGATCGCGATCCCCTGCACCGTGAACTGGGTGTTCTCGGGATGCGCCTCCCGGCTCGCCAGTTTGAAGGGCTGGAGGATCCGGACGACACTTTCAACACACTCGAGGGATTGGAGCGCCAGAAGCTGCTCCTTGGCACGGTCGTCGCCCACGATCCCGATGATGGTCCGGACCTCTCCCCGGGACAGGTGGGTCTTGAACCCGAAGTCCCTCACACGGCGCGAGACCTCCTCAATGTCGGCATCGCTCGATCCCGGTTTCATCACGATAATCATGGGCTCGTCTCCCGAAAACAAAAGGCCGCGGACCCTTCGGCCCGCGGCCTCGACTCCTCAGGGCGCCACGGGCCGGCCTACCGTCCGCCCGTGGCTCCTCGCGTTTCCTACGGCATCGGAGCCGATGGGCAGACGGGGCCAAAATAGATAAAGTAGAATCGCCCGCCCCGCGCGATTCGACTGCCCGTCTGCTCCACCGGAGATCTCCTCCCCTAAAACGTGACAAGAACTGTACGAATTGTCCCCCGCGTTGTCAAGCCCTTTTTCGCTCTCCCTCCAAGCGTTACTACGAGGGGTCGCGGCGGATAAACCGGAGAATGCGGTCCCGGTAGTAATAGAGGGGGATGACGATCGCTGCGATGATGGCCATCAGGAGCGCGAACTCCCTCAGCTGACCGGCAGCCATGTTGCCTCCCTGGGCCGAAAGAATCCAGGTCCCGGGGATCCGGCCCAGCGTCGAGACCACCACAAACACCCAGAACGGCATCGGCGAGAGCCCGAAGAGATAGGAGATGATGTCCTTGGGGAAGCCCGGAATCAGGTAGAGGATGAAACAGAGGATGGCCCCCTCCGCCTCGACGATGAAGCCCATTTTCTCCCAGTGGTGCTCGGCCACGAAGCGCTGGACAAAGGGCGCTCCGAGCCACCGGCCGATGCCGAAGCAGGCGAGCGTGCCGAGCGTCAGGCCGATGGTCGAGTAGAGGAAGCCCAGACCGCCGCCGAAGAGAAAGCCCCCCGCCAGCCCCGTGGCCTCCCCCGGGATCGGGGAGATAATGACCTGGAGCGCCTGGATGACGATGAACAGCAGCGGGCCCATCCACCCCCAACTCTCCACCGTCGCCTTCAGGAAGACCTTGTCCTGGTACAGGCGGAGGAGAAAGCGCCACGTATGCGCGTCGCTGGTCACCTGGTAGATGGCGAAGGCCACGAGAAGCCCGACCACGCCGAGTCCGATCGCCCAGCTGGTCTTGCTATTGAGCCCACCCGTTCGGGTCCTGTCCATGCCCCCCCATTCTACAATCAGATCCCCGGCCGCCCAAGGACCGGCTGGCACGCCCAGGAATTCCGCAACGAGCTGTGGACGGGCCAGTTAAATTAACCGTTTGAATCCTCGGTTGAAACTCTGTGGCCGGGGTCCGGGGCATCGTCACGAGGCTCCGGCGAGCCGGGTGAAAGCCGGTCATAGGGCTCACAGAGAACACTTGGGGTGTGGACAAGAGCCCTGACCGGCGAGGAGTCTCCGAAGGCAGGCGGGGCGTCGAGGCGCTACGGCGAGCGATTGCGAACGCCGGCGCTCATCAGGTCGCTCGCCAAGAGCGAGGCCAGAAACACCCGCGTCCGCCCCGCCCG
>JACQWA010000368.1 GCA_016209425.1 Candidatus Rokuibacteriota bacterium | reverse complement strand
TCGGGGGTCCGCACCAGGGTGACGTGGTGCTTTTCCTTGAGGTCGCGGAGCCCCTCGGCGTCCTTCCGGTTGAACTCCATGAGCGTGCGGAACGCCGTCTCGAGGGTGACCGTCTTGATGATCTCCTGGAGGTCTGCGGGGAGCTTCTCGAATAGTTTCTTGTTCATCAGGAGATCGCACGCGCCGGCCATCTCGTGGGGGCCGGGGTAGTGGTAGAACTTCCAGATCTGGTAGAAGCCGAGCCGGATGTCCTCGCCGGGGGTGTACCACTCGGTGGCGTCCAGCACGCCCCGTTCCCCCGCGGGCAGGAGCTCGCCACCCGGCAGCGTGACCACCGAGACCCCCATGGCCTTGTAGACCTCGGCAGCGATCCCCGGGACGCGGTACCTCAGTCCCTTTAGATCCTTGGCGCTCTTGATCGGCTTCTTAAACCAGCCGAAGGCCTGCGGCGTGGTGGGGAAGATGGGCCAGGCGACGATGTCCATGTTGAGGACCTTCTGGTAGAGCTCGTTCAGGAGCTGGATCCCTCCCCCTTGGTAATGCCAGGACATGTAGTCGAACGTGTCCAGCCCGAACGGCCCACCCGGCACGTCGGTGAAGAGCGCGGCCGCCCTGTGCTTCCCGATGTAGTAGTAGGTGCACGTGTAGGCCCCGTCGAGGACGCCCTTGTGGGTGGCATCGACCACCTCGAAGGCCGGCACGATGGCGCCTGCCGGCAGGGCCTCGACCTTGAGCCGCCCGCCGGAGGCCTTCTCCACCCGCTCGGCGAACACCGGGAGGACCGAGGTGTGGATGAGGCTCGCCGCCGGGAAGCTGCCCTGGATCTTCAGGACGGTCGGCTTGGCCTGGGCCTCCGCCGGCTGGGGGGCCATCGTAGGCAGCTGGGACCCCATGGCCAGAAGGCCGAGAGCGACAACCACCACCAGGAGCGATCTGGCAGATTTCCTCATCTTCCTCCTCCTTTCGCGGGATCAGGAAGGGAGCGCGGGCCGTTCGCCCACCGGGAAAGTATCCCAACTTGTACCACAATCACGGCCTGAGCGGGGCGAAAGATGGGTCGCGGGCGGGGGCGAGGGACTCGAAGGCCACGGCCTGGCTGGCGGGCGTCAGGCGGCGATGGGCCGGCGGACGTCGAGGAGCGCCTCCTGACTGGCCCCGCAAATCGCATCCGCCGCCAGGACGCCGGAGATGACGACGGCTTCGACGCCGGCGCCCGGAAAGACGCCTGAGCCCGCGAGGACGAGGCGTTCGATGGGCGACTTTGCCGGGAGTCGCCGCTGGCCGACCGCGGGGCCGTAGATGGCCCCGCCCGTGGTCCAGGCGTACCGGGCGAAGGTGGCGGGACTTCCTTCTTGCTTGTAGACGATATGCTCGCGCAGCCCGGGCATGGCATGCTCGGCGAGTGTGATGAGCGCCTCCCCGACGCGCCGTTTCCTGGCCGCGTAGCCGGGCTCCTTCCGGTTCCACCGGCGGACCTCGGCCGCCGGCATCAGGGTGATGAGGCTCACGCTGCTGTGGCCCGGGGGGGCCAGCGACGGGTCCACCTTCGACGGAATGGCGATCGCGAGCCCTTGACCGTCGGCCACCTGAATCGTGATGGGCTCGATGTCGGGCACATAGTTGACGCCGAGGAACACCACGAACGCCGAGGTCGAGGGTGCCAGGGTCTGGACCTCCCGGACGAAGTCCCGGGGGAGGTACCGGGGGCCCACGAGGTCGAGAAAGGTCCGACGGACATCCGAGTTGGAAACGAGGGCTTGAGCGCGGTGGATCTCACCGCTCGCCAGCTCCACCCCGACGGCCCGGCCCTCCTCGACGAGAATCCGGGAGACCGCGGTGCGCAGCCGGACCTGGCCGCCGCGCTCCTCGATGGCGCTCACAAGGGCAGCGGCGAAGGCCTGAGAACTCCCCACGGGGTAGTAGCCCCCGTCGAAGTAGTAGCCGAAGATCGGGGCCATGGCCCCGACGGTCAGCGCGTTCGGGTTGTCGCTGAGGTACCCGGTGAGGACCGACAGGAACTCTTTCAGACGCGGCTCGCGGAAGTAGGCGTCCAGCATCGCCCCGAAGGGGACCTGCATCCAGCGGAGCGCGTGAGGGTGGCCGACAGGGTAGGCGAGCATGCCCTCGACGGTTGACGGCGGGCAGGGGACGCCGCCGGTGAGGTGGACGTCGGCGTAGAGCTCGCGGTAGACGGCCTCCATCTCGGCGAAGAACGCCTCGATGCGTGAGGCCTCGGCCGGGAAGCGATCGGCGAGGGCCCTGATGAAGTCGTCCACGTGATGGGGCACCTTCAAACGGAGACCCGGCAGGAGGTACTCGTGGCTCACCCGCCGCCACCCCAGCCCGGCTTCGAGGTCCAGTTGCTTCAGGAGATACCGGACGGGCCCGCGGGGTCCGAGCCCGCTCACGTCATGCACGCCGGCGTCGAAGACATAGCGAAGCTGGCGCTCGCCCCGCCGGACGCTTCGCGGCCAGGCCGTGCAAAACCCGCCCGGGAGGTAATGCTGCTCGAGGACGAGCACTTTGAGCCCCCGCTTGGCCAACAGGGCAGCGGCCGTCAGCCCGCCGATGCCCGCTCCGATGACGATGACGTCGTGCTGGGTCTTGTCGCTCGGGCGGGCGGAGCCGAACGACGGCATCGGCCAACGGTACGGATCACGGGCGGCGATCTCGCGTGCGATGCTCCAGCGCGGATACCATCGGGGGAGGGCGATCGACAGGGCGACCCCGAGCCCGATGCCGATCTGCGGGAGGATGGCCACCAGCCACAGCCTGGCCGTCGGCCAGATCAGGCTCAGCGCCCCCAGGCCGGCGTTGGCCGTGAAGATGAACCCCCAGAGCC
>JACQWA010000367.1 GCA_016209425.1 Candidatus Rokuibacteriota bacterium | reverse complement strand
GGAGCTCAGCGCCGAGGGGGTCGCCGGGCGCCGTCACCACCACGACCGCCGCGAGGTCGCGGGACCACCGGGCCGGTGCCAAAGGCAGGCGAAGCAGCGGCTCCCGGGGGAGACGCTCGCGGACGAGGCGCACGAGTGTCTCCGTGGTAGCGGAGCGGCTCCCGTCGGAGGCCAGGGCGATCCCGACGGAGCCGGGCTCCTGGCGAGTCACGGAACGGCCTCCCGCAGGGCACCCAGCAGCGCGAGGTCGGCGGCGACGTAGTCGGCGGTGGCGGCGGCGAGGGGTCCATAAAAGCGGGAGCCGTCGGCTTCCTGCACCCGCTCCGAGAACGGCGCGATCCAGAGCGCCAGGTGGTCCGAGAGGAAGCTCTGCTGGCGCCGGAGGCAGGAGCCGAGGCGTTCCGGACTTTTCCGGCGCCAGAGGGCCGCCTCCTCGCGGGCGAGCAGCCCGAGGAAGTGAAGCTCCAGGGCGATGTGGTCGGGCGGGTTCCGAACGTCCGGATGGAGCGCCAGCCCCGCCTCCCCGTAACTCTGGAGGACCTCGACCGCGGCCTCTCCCATGACCGCGCCGCCGCGGCCCCGGTAGCACGACTCGTACGGAGGGGCCTCGAGGTGGTAGGGCCCCACGAAGAGGCGATGGTAGTCGCCTTTCAACTCCTCCAAGACGCGCGCGGGATCGCGCCGCCGCCAGCCCGCGAGGCAAGAGCCCAGGGCGGCGAGGACGCCGCCGAGCGCCGGGACGACCCGGGCCAGCGCCCCCCGGGCTGGGAGTGCGCCTCGCCTCGCAAGGCGTCTCACCTCAGCCCGCGTCGGTGGGCTGAAGCCCGCGGCCAGGAGCCGGTAGAGGCGGCTTCTGACCCGCGCCAGCTCCGGGAGCCCGACGAGGCCGTTACGGCCGCTCATCGGGCAGCTCTAGCTCCACGAGCGGGAAGAGCTTCGCCAGGACCAGGAACGCCAGGCCGCCCACCGCGTAGATCCCGATCGTCACCGCGACCTCGGGCCAGGTGGGGACATACCGGCCGGGGCCGTAGAACTCCACCAGGAAGCGGTGGAGCTGGGGAAGGACCACGATGTTGGTCCGCTCGAGGAAGACGCCGCCGGCCACGAGGAGCGCCGCCGTCCCTACCCGCACGAAGACCGACGTGCTCGGCACGACGACGGTCAGGACCAGGATGAGGGAGACGAGCCCCGCCAGGATCCAGAACGGCTGGGAGACTCCTCCCCATTCGGGGAACCAGGCGGGAAGGAGCATCTGGACGTCGCTGCCGGCCCAGGGCCAGATGACCAGCATGGCCGCGCCGAACGCCGTCGCCGCCGCCGCCCGGGCGAAGGCCCATCCGACCGACAGCCGCGGCGGCATCACGAGGAGGAAGAGCGGCAGGAGCAACCCCAGGATGAGATTGGCCCAGAAGAAGGGGGCGAAACGTCCCCACACCAACTCCATGACGATCTCGAAGGTGGCGGTCTCCCCGCTGAAAGCGATGGTCAAGAACTCGGCGAAGAGGAAGTAGCCCAGGACGGGGATGGAGAAGGCCAAGACCGTGCCGAGCCCCCGCGCGACCTCCTCCCGGATCTCGATCCGCCAGACCGCCCGGGCCACGAGGACCCCGATCGCGACCAGCGCCACCCCGGAGACCACCGCGGAGACCACGAAGAGCGGGGCCATGAGGCTCGTGTGCCAGGAGGCGCGGGCCTTCACGAGACCCAGGATCCACGCGGTGATCGAATGCAGCAGCACCGCGGTCGGGATCGCCACCCACGAGAGCGTCTTGAGGAGCCGCCGGTCCCGGGCCAGGGCGGCGGGGGAGATGTCGGTGTACCCCAGGGCGAGCAGCCTGAACAGCCAGCGCCGCCCCGGGAAGACGGCCATGCAGCGGACCAGGTCCGCTCGCGTGCCGAGGTAGCCCATGGCCATCGCCAGGATGAGGTAGGTGGCGATGATGATCACGTCCCAGATCAACGGGGAGCCCAGGCGGGGGTAGAGGAGCAGGTAGTAGAACCGGTCCGGGGAGCCGATGGAGACGAAGATGAACAGCGTGGCCAGGATCAGCCAGACGATAGCCTGCATCTCGGCCATCCGACTGATGGGCCGGAAGGCCTTGAACTCGAGGATGTGGGCCAGGGCGGCGACGATGATCCCGCCCGCGCTCACGCCCACCAGGAAGACGAAGTTGATGATGTAGAGGCCCCAGTAGATCGAGCTGTTCAGCCCGGTCACCTCGAGCCCGCGGGCCCACTGGTTGAAGACCAGGTGGTAGGCGCCGAGGGCGACGACGGCCAGGAACCCGGCGAGCGCCAGGAGATAGGTCCCGCCGATCCCCTCGAGGGGCCGGAGGATATGCTCAGGGCGATCGGGTCCGACAAGGCTCCGCATGGCTCATCCCTCCATGAGGTAGAGGACCTTCGGCTTCGTTCCCAGCTCGTCCAGGAGCCTGAAGGCCCGCGGGCTCTCGGCCAGCCTGGCGACCCGGCTCATGGGATCGTCCAGATCGCCGAAGGCGATGGCCCCCCCGGTGCACGTCTGGGCGCACGCCGTCCTGACCTCTCCGTCTTTGATCGGGCGGCCTTCCGCGCGCGCCCGCGCCACGGCCGTGTCCACGCGCTGGAAGCAGAAGGTGCACTTCTCCACGATCCCCACCCGGCGCCTGGCGACGCGTCCGTCGGGGTTGGCGTAGTTCCGGAATGTCTCCGGCTCTTCGGGGCGCCCCATGTTGAACGAGCGGGCCCCGTAGGGGCAGGCCACCATGCAGTACTTGCAGCCGATGCAGCGGTCGTAGTTCTGGGCCACGATCCCGTCAGGCCGCCGGTAGGTGGCCCCAACCGGGCAGACCTGGACGCACGGGGGGCTGTCGCACTGCATGCACGGGCGCGGGATGAAGCGCGCCTTGGTCCGCGGGTACTCCCCCCACACACGGGTCAGGATGTCCATCCAGAAAATCGTGTGCCCCCGCTCGCTTTGCTCGGGGGTGGCGAAGGGCACGTTGTTCTCGGTCTTGCAGGCCACCGCGCATGACTGGCAGGCGGTGCACTTGTCGAGGTCAATCACCATTCCCCAGCGCATGCCCCTCGCCTCCTTTCACGCCCGGCTGACCCGGACTCGCGTCGAGAAGAACGCGGCCGTCCCGCCGAGGTAGTCGTACTCGTTGGCCAGGATCCAGTTCGGGTTCGCCCCGCGGCCCTTGGCGTACCGCCCGTAGGCCCGGTGGCCCAGCGTGAACGGGATGTTCACGACGTCCGGCCGGGCGCCGGGGTAGAGCTTGGCATTGGTCCTGAGCTTGCCCACCGAGGATTCGATCCAGATGAGGTCCCCGTCCCGGATCCCCAGCTCGCGGGCCGTGTCGGGGTTCAGCTCGGCCCAGCTCTCCCAGCGCTGCTTGACGTGAACGCCGAGGCGCTCGAGCATCCAGGGGGCATTGGCGCCCCGCCCCTCGGCGTGGGTGATGAGCTTGTAGGTGTTCAGGAGGAGGGGGTACCGCTTCGGATCGCCGACGTGGCGGATCGGCTCGTAGTGCGGGAGGTAGAGGCCGTCGCCCCGCGCGGTGAGCTTGAGCCCTTTCAGGATCTTCTCGAGCTCGGCGTCAGGGGTCGATTCCTTGCCGCCCTCCCTGGCCTTCTCCACCTCCTTCAGCGCCAGCTCGTCGAGCTTCTTCTTGAGGGCGATCGAGTAGAACTCGAACTTCTTGCTAGGCGTCCTCAGGACCTTGTCCCACTCACCGAAGGCGTACCCTTTCTTGTACCAGACACCCTCCCGCCCGAGCTTCGCCCAGAACTCCTCGAAGCTCCCCGCCTTGAGGTTTCCTTCGCCTTCCTCCCAGATCCGCTTGAAGCGGAACTTGAGCACCTCCTCCATGTTCTTCCACGGGAAGGCTTGGGCCACGGAGCCGCCCATCCGCCGGGCGATCTTGATCAGCGCGTCCCCGGTGTTCATGGTGTCGTAGAGCGGCTTGACGACCGGCTGCCGGAGTCCCACCACCGGGTAGCCCAGGCTCGGGTAGATGACGTCGTCCTGCCAGCGCTCCAGGTAGGTGTGGTCCGGCAGGATCAGATCGGCGTACTCGGCGGTCTCGCTCATGAAGGGGGTGAAGTCCACGATGAACGGCACCCTCTTGATCGTCTCGTAGAAGCGGCCGATGTCCGGCGAGGAGAACAGCGGGTTGGTGTAGTAGAGGAAAAGCGCCTTCACCGGGTACGGCCCCGCGCCCGCGAAGATCTCGGGCATGTGCTGGTAGACCTTTCCAGCGAGCGGGAAGCGGGCCGTGCCGGCATGGTCCACGCGGGGCATGCCGAGCCCCGCCTTGGCCACCGGATCGGGCTCGAGCTTCGGCCAGTCGGAGAAGTGGGGCCCGCGCTGGACGATCACCCCGCCCGGCGCGTCGATCGACCCCACCAGGGCGTTCAGCGAGTGGATGGCCATCCGGTTGAAGATCCCGTTGGCCTGCATGCTGGATCCCCGCTCGCCCGCCGCGACGGCGGGGCGCGTCGCGGCGAACTCGCGGGCGATCCGCACGATGGTCGCCTCGGGGATGCCGGTGATCTCGGCGACCTGTGGGGGCGGGTAGTCCTGGAGGACCAGGCGCTTGAAGCCCGTGTGGGGCGCCCCGGTCTTGTCATCGACCCAGTCGTCGAACCCGAACGTGTGCTCGGCGACGAACGCCTTGTCGTAGAGCTCCTCCGCGACGATGACGTGGGCGATCCCGAGGGCGAGCGCGCCGTCGGTGCCCGGCCGGATCGCCAGCCACTCGTCGGCCTTCGCGGCCGTCACCGAGAAGCGGGTGTCGACGTGGACCAGCTTGCCGCGCACCGGTCGCTCGCGCCTGATGTGGCCGTAGGCCCTGAGCAGGCGCGTCGTCGGCCGCCAGGCCTCCAGGAACGATCCGCCGAAGCAGAGGATGTAGTTCGTGTTGTCCCAGTCGTAGCCGAGGTACGACTTGATCCCCTGGGTCAGGTAGTGGGCGATCGGGGAGCCGTCGGCGCAGATGGAGGAGTGGCCGACGTCGTTGGGCGTGCCGTAGGCCTGCATGAAGCGCCCGAACAGCGCGTGCATCTGGCCGCGGTACCGTCCGCCCATGAAGACGACGGTGTGGGGCTCCCCCCGCCCACGGAGTTCGCCGAGGCGCTTGGCGACGATCCCGATGGCCTGGTCCCAGCCGATGGTCTCCCACTTGCCTTCTCCCCGCTCCCCCACGCGCTTCAGCGGCCCCTTGATGCGGTCGGGGTCGTAGAGGAGCTGGAGCCCGATGTGTCCCTTGGGACAGAGCCGGCCCTCGTTGATCGGGTGGACCGGGTTCCCCTCAATCTTCACCGCGCGCCCGTCCACCACCTTCACCAGGATCCCGCACGCGGCGGGGCACTGGAGGCACACGTTCGGCACCCAGCGCTCGTCCGCGGCCCCGGAAGGCCCGCCGCGCTCTTGGGCCCCTTCGGGCACTGGACGGCCGGTGACGAGGAGGGCCGCCCCGGTGGCAGAGGAAACCTTGAGGAATGCTCTCCGGTTCATGGCCATGGCGCTTCCTCCTTGTTGCTGTCCCGGCTGAGCAAAGACCATTCCTGACCCCTTGAGATAAGAACTCGTTGATTTTGGAGCGAATTTGGCAGGGGCGAAACGATGAGGAGGGCGGGGGAATCAGCAATGGGGGATTTTCCCCAACGCTATGGTTGAAAATCCCCACCTCCGTTTTCCTCGGTCCTGTTCCCCAGCCCGAACTTCTTCACCCTGTACCGAAGCTCGTCCCGCGTGAGGCCAAGGAGCCGGGCCGCCCGGGTCTGATTCCCCTGGGTCAGCTCCAGGGCCTGACGGACGAACTCCCGCTCGACCTCTTCCATGATCACCCCCGTCTTGGGGAGCTGAAACTTCCAGGCTTCGATCGCCGGGGACGCGCTCAGCGGAGCGATCTCGGGTGGGAGGTGGGCCGGGAGGAGCTCGCCGGCGTCCTCCAGGATCATGGAGCGCTCGATCACGTTCCGGAGCTCCCGCACATTCCCCGGCCAGTCGTACTGGACGAGCAGCCGTTCGGCTTCCGGCGAGAGGCGGGGGAGCCGCTTCTTGAACTCCCGGCTGAAATACCCCAGGAAGTGGCGGGCCAGGAGCGGGATGTCCTCGCGGCGGTCCCGAAGCGGCGGGATCGTGATCGTCACGACCTGGAGGCGGTAGTAGAGATCTTTGCGGAAGGCGCCGCTTTCGACCGCCTGTCGGAGATCGCGGTTGGTGGCCGCGATCACGCGGACGTCCACGGTGATGTCCTTGGTGCCGCCCACCCGGCGGAAGCTCCGCTCCTCCAGGACCCGCAGGAGCTTGGCCTGGAGCCCCGCGCTCATGTCCCCGATCTCGTCCAGGAAGACCGTGCCTCCCTGGGCCACCTCAAAGAGGCCCTTCTTCTGGGTCTTGGCGTCGGTGAAGGCGCCGCGCTCGTGACCGAAGAGCTCCGACTCGAGGAGAGTCTCGGGCATCGCCGTGCAGGCGATCTCCATGAACGGCTCCTCGGCGCGGGCGCCCTCGTAGTGGATCGCCTTGGCGAGCAGGTCCTTGCCGGTGCCACTCTCGCCCTGGATGAGCACCGTGGTGGCCTCGCTCCGGGCCACCTTCCGCGCCACCGCGATGACCTCCTGGATCCCGCGGCTTGTCCCCACCATCCGCTCGAAGTGATACGGGTGGAGGTGCTTCTCGCTGAGGAGCCGGACCTTCTGCCTGAGCTGGCTGGCTTCGAGGGCGTTGCGGACCGTGACGGCCAGGTTCTCGAAGTCGATGGGCTTGGGCAGGTAATCGTAGGCCCCCAGCTTCATGGCTTCCACCGCGGTCCCCACGTCCGCATAGGCGGTCATGATGAGGACCTGAACATGAGGGCTCAGCTCTTTGACCTGGCGGAGCACCTGGAGCCCATCGAGGTCGGGAAGCTTGAGGTCCAGGAGAATGAGGTCCGGCGGATCTTCGCGGACCGCGGCCAGCGCCGCCTCCCCGAGCGAGGCGCTGGAGACCTCGTAGCCGCCCTTGGCCAGGGTCTGCTCGAGCGACCAGCGGATCAGCCGTTCATCGTCCACGACGAGAAGCCGCGGTGCCATAGTCAGACTCCAGGGCGAGGAGGCTCAGCTGGCTCCTCCTCGCCGCACGAGCGCTCCAGATCCACCATTGTCGTATCGCCCACGTACGGGATGCCGACCACACGCCGGAGCGTGGGAAGGCGCCGCACGAGCCGCTCGATCTTGAGGATCTCGGCCTCGGCCTGAGCGAACGCCTCGGCCCGCTCCGGTTGGGACATCCTCTCCTGCTTGAGGATTTCCAGCGCCCCCCGGACGCCCGTCAGCGGGTTCAGGATCGCGTGGTGGAGCCCCACCACGACCTGACCGGCTGCCGCCAGCCGCTCCTTTAGGACGAGCTGGGCCTGGGCCTCCCGGAGCGCCTGATTGGCCTGTTGCTCCTTGATCGATGCCCTCCGGACGACGAAGGCCAACGCCCCGTAAAGGAGGAGCCCCATGCCGCCGGCGACCGTCCAGATCAGGCGCTGGGTGCGGCGGACCCCGCTGACCACGTCGGTGACGTCCTGGTAGGTCTCGATCACTCCAACCGTCCCGATGGTTCCGGGGGCCGTAATCGGCACGTAGGCCTCGGCGATGTAGCCCTTGCTTCGCTCGTACAGGTGCTCTGACCGCCCGGGGAGTTCGAGGACTGTCGCGACCTCGCCCTTCAAGGCCCTGGCGAGGTAGGGATTGTCGGGGAAGGACACCCCGATGAACCTCGCCTCGTCGGACCAGACGATCCGTCCCGTCCAGTCATAGACCTTGATCCTGGAGACCCCCGGCAATCCCCGGAGGAAGGCCTCGAAGACCTTGCGCGCGCCGGACCAGCGGGGCAGATCGAAGTCGGCGGCGGTGAGGTGCTGGAGCGCCTGGGTCCGGACGACGTTGACCGCGTGCTCTTTCTCGTGCGTGAGGACGTGATGCTCGAAGAACCGGCCCACGGCCAGTCCGGAGACGATCACCACGCTGCCGATCAGCGCGGCGCTCGCGACCAGGAATCCCTGGAAGCGGTTCAGGCGTGGATGGAGCCTTCCCTCACCGAGCCGCGATGGCATTGGCCTGACTCCGGGCCGTGTCCTCGGCCGGGACAGGAAGCACGATCCGAAACGTCGCGCCTTTCCCTGCCTCGCTTTCCACCCAGATTCTTCCCCCGTGCTGCTCCACGATCCGGGCGGCGATGGCGAGGCCGAGCCCGGTCCCCTGCGCCTTCGTGGTGAAGAAGGGCTGGAAGATCCGGGGGAGGTTCTCGTGTGCAATGCCGGGGCCGGTGTCGGCGATGGTCACCTCCACCACCTGCTCCTTTCCGAGAAGGTTGCGGCGGAGGCCGGTGCTGACCGTGAGCTGCCCGCCCTCAGGCATGGCCTGTCGGCCGTTGACCAGGATGTTGAGGAGGGCCTGGTGGAGCAGGTTCGGGTCCAGCCGGAGGGGCGGAAGGCCCGGCTGCAGGTGTTTCACGACCTCGATCTTGCTCCCCGACGCCACGGGGAGGAACCAGAGGGCCTGCTCCACCACCTCGTTCACGTTCAAGGGCAGGCACTGAGGCGTGGGAGGCCGGGCGTGCCAGAGCAGGTCGGTGAGCGTCTTGTTCATCCGGGCGATCTGAGCCTGGATCTCCGCCAGCAGAGCCTGCCGGGGGTCATCGGAGGGGAGCTGGCCGGCCAGAACATGCAGGGCCCCCGAGACGCCGGCCAATGGGTTTCTGAGATCGTGGGCCAGTCCGGCTGCCAGCTCCCCCACGGTGGCCAGCCGCTCGGAGCGGATGAGCTGTTCCTGGGCTTCTCTCAGGTGCGCCTGTCGCTCCCGGAGCTCGCGGTTGAGCTGCACCGTAAGGCGCCGCTCCCGTCGCTCCCGCTCGGCCAAGCCCCCCATGCAGAACCCGACCAGCAGGAAGAACCCGACGCGAAGGGCCAGATCGCTCAGGCCGATCGGCGGCGGCCAGACGTCGGCGAACGGGTAGACGAGACCGGCGAGGATCGCCACCGCCGCGCCGGTTGCCAGGCCGAAGTAGAACGCGTGAAGCGCGATGAGGAGGTAGAAGGCCAGGTAGAAGTTGCTGGTCATCCCTCCCGTGAGGCGCACCAGGATGAAGATAAAGGCCAGGTCGAGGACCATCGCGATGCGGTAGAGCAGGAGGAGCCGTCCGGGGCGAAGGGCGTTGACGAGGTAGAGGAGCGCGCTATACGCGGCGAAGGCCACAAAGAGCCAGACGACCTGACGGTGCGCCTCCGGATCGAACGGGTGGTCCAGAGGGTGCACCATCCCCCACGCCGCGCCCCCGAGCAGCGCGGCTCCCCTGAGAGCCGCCAGCCAGCAGTCGATCGGGGCCAGGCCCCACCAGAGATCGGGTATGCGCTGGGAGGGCTGGGTCATGTCCACCATCGTCAGCAAGGCCTGTGCCAGGGTGGTCACCCAACGAATCGTTTGAGAAATTAGCTAGTTCGAATGGCGAGGATGGTGCCCCGCCCCTCACCGAAGGCTCCTTACTGTAGAATGCCCGCCTCACCTGTGGGGAATTTTCCCCACCCTCACTTCGATCCCCGGCCGAGAGCCGAAGGGAGCCCGGGCTCTCTAACGCAATTCCGCGCACTTCGGTCGGGGCCAGGAGGTTGGCAGATGCGTTGCACCCCCTCCAGGCGGAGACTTCCGGGGACCACACGGATGGAAGCCAGGTTGCGCGGCACGATGGAAGGCTCGACATGAAGTGGCTAGGCCTGATCGGGCTGGCTGCCGTGGTGCTTTTGACCGTGGGCTTCTGGTGGGTCGAACCCGCCGTCGTTCAGCCGATCGAGTACCCCCACAAGACCCACGTCCAGCAGCTGAAGCTGGCGTGCGCGAGCTGTCATCAGCGGGTGGAGAAGGATGCCGTGGCCGGCCGTCCTCCGACGGCGCTCTGCCTTGCGTGCCACTCGGGAGGCGAGACCAAGAGCGAAGAAGTAAAGAAGATCCGGGCATTCGGCGAGAAGGGGCAGGAGATTCCCTGGAAGCGGGTCTGGCGTTTGCCGTCCCATGTCTTCTTCTCCCATCGCACCCACGTGACGGTGGCGAAGGTGAAGTGCCAGACCTGTCATGGGCCGATGGAGACCCTCGACCGCCCACCCGCTCGCGCCCTCAAGACGCTTGCGATGAACGACTGCATCGGCTGTCACGAGCAGTGGGAGTGGCCCAACGAGAAGGGGACAGGAGTGGTGAAAGCGGCCGCAGGGCGACGGGTATCCACCGACTGCAACGCCTGCCACCGCTGAGGGACACGATGAGAGTCACGCGACGGGGATTCTTTCAAGCAGTCGGGGGAACGGCTGGGGCCGCCGCCCTGATCAGGGGAAAGCTCGCCAAGGCGGAGCAAGCCGGCGAGGATCTCAGGTGGTGGGCTACTCCCGAAGAGGTCATGGTCCCCTCCATCTGCCAGCAGTGTCCGGGCGGCTGCGGCCTGATGGTCCGAACCCTCGACGGCGAGGTGGCAGGGCTCACGGGGAATCCCCTCCACCCCATCAACCGGGGAGCGCTCTGCCCCAAGGCCTTTGGCGGGCTTCAGCTCCTCTACGACCCGAACCGCCTCAAGGGGCCCATGGCGCGCGACGGCCGGGCACCGTCCGAAGGACGGTCGGGGCGCTTCCGCCCCATCGGATGGGAGGAAGCCCTTTCGATGCTGACCGCTCGGTTGTCCGATCTCAGAGCCAAAGGTCTCGCTCACACGGTGGCGATCCTGGGGGGGCAGTACCGCGGCTCCCGGGACACGCTCTGGCGGCGCTTCGCCGAAGCGTACGGCACTCCGAACTACATCCGGGTCCGCTGCCTGCCGCCGGAGAGACCCGCCCTCGCTCATCAGCTCATGCAAGGGGTGAGGACACCTCTGGGCTATGACCTGGGAGAGGCCCAGTTCGTCCTCTCCTTCGGGGCTGGCCTCCTGGAAGCCTGGCTCGGTCCGGTCCACGCCTCCCAGGCGTTTGCGCGTTTACGTCGAAGTGGCGAACGTCCCCGCGGCAAGTTCGTCCAGGTGGATCCTCGACGGTCGCCGACGGCGCTCAAGGCGGACCGCTGGGTCCCCATCGTCCCGGGAACCGACGGGATCCTCGCGCTGGGGATCGCCAACGCCCTGATCCGGGAGGAGTTCTACGACAAAGAGTTTATCGAGCAGCACACCTTCGGCTTCGAAGACTGGGTGGACCAGCGCGGGGGTCGCCACGAGGGGTTCAAGAATCTCGTCCTCAAGGAGTACGGGCTCCTCACCGTGTCGGCGGCCACCGGGGTCCCCGTCAAGACGATCCTCGAGGTCGCCCGCGACCTGGGGACGATCAAGCCCGCGCTGGTGATCGGGGAGCGGGGCCCCGCCTACGGGTCCGACGATCTCCACACCCGGATGGCCATCCACAGCCTCAACGCCCTCATCGGGAGCATCGGCGTTCGGGGCGGGCTCCTGATCCAGGGGGACCTGCCGCTGAGCCCCCTCCGGCCGGTTCAACAGGATGAGGCGGCAAGGCACGGGCTCGGGCATTCCAGGATCGACGGGGCGGGACGGGGGGAATATTTCCTGGCTTCCGATGCGCCCCAGGCACTTCCCGGGCGGATCCTCAGTGGGAAGCCGTACCCGATCAACGCCCTCTTCCTCTTTGCGACCAACCCGCTGGCCAATCATCCGGCGAAGGAGGCGTTCGCCAAAGCCTTCGAGGGGATTCCCTTCATCGTGAGCTTTTCGCCGTTCCTCGATGAGAGCTCCGCCAGAGCCGACCTGATCCTCCCCGACCATACGTATCTCGAGCGGTGGCAGGACGATCAGGTCACACACCTGGCCGGCTTCACCTGCTTCAGCCTGGCCCGGCCGGCCACGGCGCCCGTGCACCAGACGCGCAATACCGCCGACGTGGTGCTTCAGATCGCCAAGGCGTTGGGCGGGAGCGTCGCGAAGAACCTGGCGTGGGAGAAGTTCGAAGATTTTCTCCAGGAGAGGGCGCGGGGGCTCTACGAGGCCCGGCGCGGGTATGTCGTCTCGGTTCCCGCAGAGGAGTCGCTCAGGAAGATCCTGGAGCGCCAGGGGTACTGGACCCCGGAGTTCAAGTCGTACGACGAGTTCTGGGCCGCCCTCGGCAAGCGCGGGGCCTGGTGGGATCCCACGGGGCTGCCCGTCAGCCGGGAGGCTCTTCATCCGACACCGTCTCGGAAGTTCGAGTTCTATTCAAGCGGTCTCAGGCGGCTGGTGGACGAGGCCGCGAAACGCGACGGGACGGGGGAGGCCTTCGTGCGAGCCCTCGGCGGAGCTGACCGGGGCGATCTCCTCTACCTCCCCGTCG
>JACQWA010000404.1 GCA_016209425.1 Candidatus Rokuibacteriota bacterium | reverse complement strand
GGTCTTGAGCGTGCCGCGGATCCCGATCTTTCTCAACTGGGAAAGGACAAGCTGGGCCCGGTCGATGTACCCGCCGACCGACCGGACAGCCGCCTCGACGTCCACGCCGTTCGGGTAGTGCTTCTCGACCAGCCGCTTGGCCTCGGCGATGTCCTGGTCCTTGGGCTGGCGGCAGCCGGGGAGCTTGTTAACCTCGCCCAGCGGCAAGGCGAAGTCCCCGACCAGCTTGGGATCGAGCAGCGCGCAGGGGACGCCGGCGCCTTCCAGCGTCTTGCCCACCAGCTCCTGGCGGTCAATGGCCAAATTCACGGCCCGGCGCATGTCCGGGTTGTTGAAGGGCGGCTTCTGGGTATGCATGTAGATGAGGAAGATCGTGTTGATGGGCGCCTGGTAGACCTCCACCTCGCCTCCCCGGGCGCTCTTGAGCTCGTCGGCCTGGGTCTTCTTCATCGGGGGCCAGGTGTCCCAGATGTGGACCCGCCCGGCCTTTGCCGCGGCGAGCTGGGTCGGAACGCCCACCAGGATAAACTGCTTCACCCCGTCCAGGTACGGCAGGCCGGGGATGAAGTAATCCTTGTTCTTCTCCCATTCGATGACGCTCCCGCGCTCGTAGCGCTTGAACTTGAAGGGGCCCGTGCCGATCTGGGCCTCGGGCTTCGTCAGGTCGCCATACTTTTCGAGGATGTGCTTCGCCACCACACGGCACCAGGCCGACGCGACAGCGGAGACGAAGGGCGCGGCGGGAAACTTCAGCTGGAACTGCACCGTCTGGGCGTCCACCACTTCGACGCTCGCCACCATCGGCTTGACCATGGACCCGCAGCGGGGGCTCTTGAAGTCGGGGTTCAGGACCCGATCGAAGGTCGCCTTCACGTCGGCGGCGCTGAAGGGCTGGCCGTCGTGCCACTTGACGCCTTTGCGGAGGTGGAACGTGTAGGTCTTCCCGTCCGGCGAGGCCGTCCAACGCTCGGCCAGGTCCCCGACGATCTTGGTCGGGTTGTCGGGGTCGTAATGCAACAGCCCGCTGTAGATCCCGGCGACAGCCTGCTGGACGCCGAGGGGCGACTCCGCGTGGATGTCCAGGCGGCCCGGGTCGGCGTAGTCGTACCAGTTGAGAATCCCGCCGTACCGGGGCTTCTCCTGGGCGGCCGCGCCGGCGGCGCTCAGGCCGAACCCCAGCAGGGCAAAGATTAGCGCGAGGGTCAAAGACTTTCTCATCGGTATTCCTCCTGTCTGTGGCAGAGTTGGCTTAGCCGAGCCCGCCCCGGAGGCGGGGATCGGTGAGGTCCCGGATAGCGTCCCCCAGCAGGTTCAGCCCGAAGACGGTCAGGCTGATTGCGACGCCAGGGAAGAAGATCATCCAGGGCGCCGTCTCGATTGCCTGGGTCCCCGCCGTCAGCATCCCTCCCCACGAGGGCTCGTCGGGAGGGGCCCCCAGCCCGAGGAAGCTGAGCGCGGCCTCCACGACGATCGCGTAGGCGATGTTCACCGTAAAGAGCACGATGTAGGTGGCGAAGCTGTTGGGCAAGACGTGGCGGAAGATGACCCGCCAGTGCGAGCATCCCGCGGCCCGCGCGGCCTCCACGTACGGGCTCTCCTTGATGCTGAGGGCCAGGGACCTGAGGGTCCGCGCCGCCGTGGGAGTTAATAAGATCGCCAGTGCGAAAATCACGTTGTTCACCGATTGGCCGAGCGCCGCCATCAGGGAAAGCGCCAGGACGATCGGGGGAAGCGCCATCAGGGCGTCCACCACGCGCTGGCTCGCGCCATCGGCCCAGCCGCCGAAGGAGGCGGTGATGATCCCCCAGAGCGCGCCGAGCGTGATCCCGAAGGCCACGGAGACCAGCCCCACGTAGAGGGAGAGGCGCGCCCCCCAGATCACTCGGCTCAGGACATCCCGGCCAATTTGATCCGTTCCCATCGGGAACTCGGCGCTCGGGGGCAGATACTGGGCGAAGGCGGCATCCTTCGCCCCGTGGGGTGCCAGCTGGGGCGCGAAGAACGCCGTGGCGATCAGGGCCAGGACGATCACGCCGCCGATGGCCCCCAGCGGCTGGCGAGCGGTAAACCAGCCGAGGGCGCGCAGGAGCCTTCGGGCCCGGCCGGCGCGCTCGGGTGCGAACCCGGCTTCCTGCGCCATCCCGATGGCTAGCTCGAGCCGCCGAGCCATCTCAGGCGTACCGGATCCTAGGGTCGAGCCAGGCGTACATAAGGTCCACAAGCAGGTTGATCGTCAGGTAGACCAGCGCCATCACGAAGATGATCGCCTGCACGGTCGGATAGTCCCGGTAGCTGACCGCCTGGACCAGCGCGGTGCCCATTCCCGGGATCGCAAAGATGATTTCCATGATCACGATCCCCCCGAGGAGCCGCCCGCCCCACCAGCCGATGAACGTGACCACCGGCAGGAGCGAGTTGCCGAGGGCGTGGCGGTAGACCACCACCCGCTCCGCCAGGCCCTTGGCCCGCGCGGTCCGGACGTAGTCGTGCCGGATCTCCTACTACATGTGTGAGCGCGTATGTCGCGTGTTGTGGGCGCTGTTGTAGTAGGCCTGGGCAAGCGTCGGCCAGATGTGTTGCTTCAGGTTCTCCGCG
>JACQWA010000364.1 GCA_016209425.1 Candidatus Rokuibacteriota bacterium | reverse complement strand
GTGGAGACGCTCGGGATCGTCGCGACCAGGCCGGAAAATGCCCGGCTCTACTTCCGGTATCATTCCACGCGCCTGCCGCTGGCCGCCGACGGGGATTTGATCACACACCGGGCCTATGGGGTGCCGAGGCCCCCGGTGACGCCAGAACTCATGCAGGACCTCCAGTCCGTGCGAATCAATCCGACGGGCGAGCTGCCTGAGCCCCTGCCGCTCGCCGAAGCGACAAAGGCGGCCGACCGGTTGGATGGCTTCGAGCCAACCGAGACTGACCGGGATGATGCTGAGCGGCAGTTCCCCCAGCTCATCGGGCAATTCCTGGTGGACCGGGACGGTATCGTGCGCTGGGTCAACATCGAGTGCGCCACGGAAGGCCTGGCCGGCGTCGCCAAGTTCCCGACGGACGAGGATCTCCTGGCCGCGGCGCGGGCTCTGGGGGCGTAGCCGATGCAGCAAACCATCACGCTCACGACGACAAAGCGGCGGGAAGTGATCGACATCACGCGGCAGGTGGCCGCCGCCGTGGCGGCCTCGCAGGCGAAGGAGGGGGTCTGCACGGTCTTCGCGCGGCACGCGACGGCGGCCCTGATCATCAACGAGAACGCCGATCCAGGGTTTCGCTCGGATATCCTGAGCCTGCTCGACAGGCTCATTCCGGAAGGCGTGTGGGAGCATGACAAGGTGGACGACAACGGCGCTGCCCACCTGGCTTCGACGCTCCTGGGAACATCTCAGGTGATTCCCGTCAAGGATGGGCGGCTCTTGCTCGGCACCTGGCAGGGGATTGCCCTGGTGGAGCTGGACGGGCCGCGGCAGCGGGAGATCGTGGTTGACGTCCGGGGCAATGGAGAAGGAGTGAGAGGCATCGAGCCAGCCAAGGTGAAGGGATGACCTCCTCCCGGTGGGTGAGGGAGCGACGGGCCCTCACGGCAGTGGCGCGCGGGGCGGCTCCCGCGGATCGCTACGTCGAAGGCGGGACGCTCCTCAACGTCTACACGGGGGAGTGCTACGCCGCCAACGTGGCGATCAAGGGGGAGCGGATCGCCTACGTCGGGGAAAGCGGGGAGATGGTGGGCCCTCGCACCGAGGTCATCTCGGCGAGAGGCCGGATCCTCTGCCCCGGCTACGTTGAGCCCCATTCGCACCCCTGGAACCTGGTCACGCCCGCCGGCCTCGCCCGCCACGTGCTGCCGCTCGGGACGACGACCATCTTCGCCGATAACCTGCCCGTCTACGAGCTGGCCGGTCCGCGCGGCTTCGAGGCGGCGCTGCGGGCACTGGCCCGCCTGCCGCTCAAGTTCTACTGGACGGTGCGCGTGCACTCCCAGTCCCGCTCCCAGGGCGAGGCGCGACGCTTTCCCCTCGGGACGCTGGCCCGTCTCCTGGACAACCCCTGGGTGGCGGCCGTGGGGGAGATCACGCGCTGGCCTGAGGTCCTCGAGGGGGACCGAGGCCTCCTTGCCCGGCTCGCTCTGGCCGTCGCAAGGCGCAAAAGGATCGAGGGGCACACGGCAGGAGCCTCAGCCGAGAAGTTGATCGGTCTCGCGGCCGGAGGGATCGCCTCCTGCCACGAGCCGATCACCGCCCAGGAGGCCCTGGACCGGGCGCGCGCGGGAATCGCGGTGATGCTGAGGCAGTCCTCCCTCCGGCCTGACCTCAAAGCGCTCTTGTCGGCGCTCAAGGATGCGCCGGCGCTCGCCTCGCGGCTCATGCTCACCATGGATGGATCGGGCCCCGCCTACGTCGCGGAGCACGGGTTCGTCGACCATCTTGTGGAGATCGCGATAGCGGAGGGGGTTCGTCCCGCCGAGGCCTACCGCATGGTCACGCTCAATCCCGCGAGCTACTACGGCCTGGACCACGAGATCGGCGGGCTCGCTCCCGGTCGCTTCGCCGACGTCTTGTTCCTGCACGATCTCAGCGATCCAAGGCCGGAGCGCGTGATCGCTCGGGGGCGGGTGGTCGCCGAGGGGGGGAGGCTGGTCGCGAAGCTTCCCGAGCCGGCGTGGCAGGACATCCTCTCCCCCGAGCCGCAGCGGCTGTCGCGGGGACCCCGGCTGGCCCCCGAGGACTTCAGCGCTCCCGGCAGGCAGCCTCTGCCGGTCATCAGGCTGGTCAGCACCGTGATCACGCGCCTCGAGGAGCGCCGGCTCGCTGAAGGGGATCTCCTGGCGGTGCTTCTGGACCGTCAGGGGCGCTGGATCTGCCGGGGCGTCGTGGCCGGGTTCGCACGGGAACTCGACGGCCTCGCCAGCACGCTCAGCACTGACTTTCAGATCCTGGTTCTGGGACGAGACCCGTCGGCCATGGCACGGGCGGTCAACCGGCTCCGGGAGATCCAGGGCGGGATCGTCGTCGTGGAGGGCGGCCGGGTGATCTACGAGTTGGCGCTCCCACTCGGTGGAATCATGGCCGCCGCGCCCCTGCCCGAGCTGGCGGCGAGGGAGCGGGAGCTTCAAGATCTGTTAAAAGCCCGCGGCTACCCCTCCCACGACCTGCTCTTCACGCTGCTCTTTCTGACGGCCGACTTCCTGCCTGAGGTCCGCCTGACGGCGCGGGGGGTGTGGGACGTCAAGCGCCGGAAGGTGCTCTCCCCGAGCCGCCCGCTTTCCCGGCGGCGGTAACGCGGTGCGGCGGGGAACGGGGTTGTGGGGCTCCCGGTTTTCGGGTAAAGTCAGCACGCATTTTCCTGACGCAACCCCAGCGCGAGGAGGGACACTATGGCTCGATTTCGAGGGTTGACTCTTACGGCCGGGCTGGCGGTACTCGGCGTCCTGGCTCTGACCTTCGCCCCGGCCCTCGGCCAGACCCCGAAGTACGGGGGGTCGCTCAACGTGATGCTGCGCGAAGACCTCGCCCAGGGCTTCGCCATCCACGAGTCGTCCACGATTTCGACGGTCTGGCCGGCCAGTCCCTGCTTCAACAACCTGGTGCTCTTCGACCCCGGGAAGCCGGTCGAGAGCGCCGACACGATCATCGGCGAGCTGGCCGAGAAGTGGTCCTGGCAGGATAACTACCGGAACCTCGTCTTCTTCCTTCGGAAGGGGGTCAAGTGGCACGACGGCAAGCCCTTCACCTCGAAGGATGTGAAGTTCACCTTCGACATGCTCCGGGAGGCGCCCGACGCCCAGGCCAAGCTCCGGATCAACCCGCGCAAGGACTGGTACGCCAACGTAGAGGCGATCGAGGTGCCCGATCCCTACACCGTCGCCTTCCGTCTCAGGCGGCCCCAGCCCTCGTTTCTCGTGATGCTCGCGTCCGGCTACACGCCGGTCTACGCGGCCCACGTGCCCCCGGCCAGCTACCGGACCGGCTGCATCGGCACCGGGCCGTTCAAGGTGAAGGAGTGGCGGAAGGGCGAGTTCGTGGAGTACATGAAGAACCCGGACTATTTCGTCAAGGGGCGTCCGTATCTCGACGGCCTCCGCTACGTGGTGATCGCTGAGCGCGGCACCCGGACGGCGGCGATCCAGGCGGGCCGGCTTGACGTCTCGTTCCCGGGCGAGACCAGCAAGACGATTGCCGAGCAGTTGAAGCAAGCCGTCCCCCAGCTCGTCATCACGCCGGTGGGAACGACCGTCAACGACAACATCATCATGAACGTGAAGAAGCCGCCGTTCGACAACGTGAAAGTGCGGCTGGCGGTGAGCTATGCGATTGACCGCCGCGCTCTGATCCAGGCCGTCCACGGGGGAGGGGCTGTCGTCGGCGCCTCGCTGGCTCCCAAGCCCTATGGGGTGTGGGGGTTGGCGGAGAAGAATTTGTTGGCGTTGCCCGGTTACGGCAAGCCCGAGGACATGAAGGCCAGGGCGAGGAAGCTCCTGGCCGAAGCCGGCATCACACCCCAGAACCCGCTGCGCGTGGAGATGGCCACGCGCGCCATCGCGATCTATGTGGATATGGCCTCCTTCGTGATCAACGAGCTGAAGCAGGTGGGCATCGAGGCCACGCTGAAGCAGATCGAGACGGCGCAGTGGCATGCCATGGCCACCCGCGGCGACTACCAGATCGGGGCCAATCTCACCGGCCTTGGGGTGGATGACCCGGACGGCAACTTCTACGAGAACTACGGCTGCGGCTCCCCGCGCAACTACAGCCAGTACTGTAACGAGCAACTCATGAAGATGGTGGACCAGCAATCGCAGGAGCTGAATCCGGCCAAACGGCTGGCGCTGGTCTACGCCATCCAGCGGACGCTGGAGGAGGACGCGGCCCGGCCCATGCTGGACTGGAGGCTCGACTACTTCACCGTCTGGCCGCATGTGAAGAACCTGGTCCCCCACCACAACATCTACAACTTTGGCCGCCTGCAGGAAGTGTGGCGCGACAAGTAGGCGCGGCCTGCGTAGTTGAAGCATGGTGGGGGAGGCTCTCGAGTCTCCCCCACACGCCGTCTGGGGTCTACCGGTGAAGACCTACATCGCCCAGCGCCTCGCCATCGCGCTGTTGACCCTCTTCGGCATGTCCCTCGTGATCTTCCTCCTGTTGCGTCTGGCGCCGGGCGACATTGTGGACGTCCTGTTCTCCACCGGCGGCTACGTGCGGCCGGAGGAGCGCGTGGCCATCATGAAGGAGCTCGGGCTCGACAAGCCGATCTGGGCCCAGTACGTCGAATGGCTGCGCCAGATCCTCACCGGCGACCTCGGCAAGTCCTACCGTTACGATCTGCCCGCCTGGCAGATCGTCAAGCCGCTCATCCCCGTGACCGTGGAGCTGGCGATTCTCTCCACGGTGTTCGCGGTGCTTCTGGGCGTGCCCACCGGCGTGGTCAGCGCCGTCCGCCAGGACACCACCCTGGACTACGTTCTGCGTGTCTTCAGCCTGGCCGGGCTCTCCATGCCGTCCTTCTGGCTGGGAATGGTCATCATCCTGGGGCTCGTGGCCTGGCTCGGCTGGATCCCGCCCGTGACCTACGTCCCGCCCGGCGAGAACTTCCGGCTCCACGCGATCCAGTTCCTCCTGCCGGCGCTGGCGGTCGGCTACCGGTCGTCCGCGCTGATGACCCGCATCACGCGCTCGGCGGTGCTCGAGGTCATGCGGGAGGACTACATCCGGACGGCGTGGGCCAAGGGGCAGAGCGGGCGGGTCGTCATCTGGCGCCACGCGCTCAAGAACGCGATGCTGCCGGTAATCACGGTGATCGGGATCGAGTTCGCCTTCCTGATCGGGGGCCTCGTCGTCACGGAGACCGTGTTCAACCTGCCCGGCGTCGCGCGCTTCCTGGTCCAGGCGATCCTCTGGCGCGATTACCCGATCGTCCAGAACCTCGTGATGTTCATCGCGATCGTCGTGATCCTTTCGAACCTGCTCGTGGACATGCTGTACGGCTGGCTCGATCCGCGCGTGCGCTATGGCGAATAAGCCCCTAGGCGTGACGACGGCGGAGATCGAGCTGATCGCCCCGGCGGGAGCGGGGTTGCGACGCGTGAGACTGGGGACCCTTCTCTGGCGCTTCTGCCGGAAGAAGCCTCTGGGGGCCGCCGGCGGCGCCGTGATGCTCGCCATCGTGCTGACGGCCATCTTCGCCGAGGTCCTCTCCACCCACGATCCCATCGCCACCGACGCCGCCCAGACGCTGACGCGGCCGAGCGCTGAGCACTGGCTCGGCTCCGACCATCTCGGGCGCGACATCTACTCGCGCATCCTCCACGGCGCGCGCGTCTCGCTCTTCGTCGGGGTGGGCTCCACGCTTCTCGGCTCCGTGCTGGGCGGGGTCATCGGACTCCTGTCCGGGTACCTGGGCGGGAAAACGGATCTCCTCACCCAGCGGGTGATGGACATCCTTCAGGGCTTACCGCTGCTGGTGCTGGCCTTGGTCATGGCGGCCGCCCTCGGTCCCTCGATCCAGAACGTCATCATCGCCATCTCCGTCCCGATCATCCCCCGGGCGGCCCGGGTGATCCGCTCCAGCGTCCTGTCCATCCGTGAGATGCAGTACGTGGAGGCGGCCCGCGGGCTCGGGGTCGGCCACCTCCGGATTGCGTTCCGACACGTCATGCCGAACACGATCGGCCCCTTCATCGTGCTGGCGACGGCTCAGCTCGGCAGCGCGATCCTGGTGGAGGCGGCGCTGTCGTTCCTCGGTCTCGGCGTGCCGGAGCCGTACCCGTCGTGGGGGCGCATGCTGTCCGTGTCGGCCGCGGAATACGCCCAGAAGGCCCCCCACTTGGTCCTTTTTCCGGGGTTCGCAATCAGCCTGGCGGTCTTCGGTTCCAACTTGCTCGGCGATGCCCTCCGGGATACGTTAGATCCGCGCCTCCGGGGCGCGTGACCAAATGCCCCTCACCTCTTCTCCTCTCCCCAGTGGGGAGAGGCAGGGTGAGGGGGAAGAGAATTGAAGGTGTCGGGGCAAGAAAGCGAGGCTTCTCATGAAGATGTACGTGGCAGGGCAATGGATCGACAAGGCAGAGAAGATTGACGTCGTGAACCCGTACGATAACGCGGTCATCGACACCGTGCCCCGGGCCGGGGCGGCGGACGTCGAGCGCGCCCTGGAAAGCGCGGTGAGGGGTGCCCGCGTGATGGCGGGGCTTCCCGGCTACGAGCGCTGGAAAATCTTGAAGAGGGCGGCGGAGCTCATCGAGGCGAGGAACGAGGCGCTCGGGCGGCTGATCTCCTTGGAAGAGGGGAAGATCATCTCCGAGGGGCGGGCGGAGGCACGCCGGGCAGTGGAGACGATCATGGGGTCCGCCGAGGAGGCCAAGCGGATTCACGGCGAGACGATCCCTCTGGACGGCGACCCGGGTGGCGGCAAGCGGTTCGGCGTGACGCTCCGGGTCCCGTGCGGGGTGGCGGTGGCGATCAGCCCGTTCAACTTCCCCCTGAACCTGGTCTGCCACAAGGTCGGCCCGGCTCTCGCCGGCGGCAATGCCGTGGTGATCAAGCCCGCGACCGACACGCCGTTGTCGGCGCTCAAATTGACCGAGATCTTGCTTGAGGCGGGTCTCCCTGCCGAGGGAGTGCAGTGCTTGACTGGATTAGGGGGGGAAATTGGCGACGCCCTGGTCTCGGACAGGCGGGTGAGGAAGATCACGTTCACGGGGAGCCGCGACGTCGGCGAGCGCATCTGCCGGCTGGCGGGGATCAAGAAGGTGACGATGGAGCTGGGCTCCAACTCCCCCGTGATCGTCATGCCCGACGCCGACCTCGACAAGGTGGCGGTGGCCGTGACGGCGACCGGCTACGCCAACGCGGGGCAGGTCTGCATCTCCACCCAGCGCGTGCTGACGGCGGGCAAGGTCTACGGCGATTTCCTCGACGCGCTGACCCCTCGGGTGGCGGCGCTGACCACGGGAAACCAGCTCGAGGAGAAGACCAAGGTCGGGCCCATGGTGCGCGAGAAGGACGCCCTCCGCGTCGAAGAGTGGGTCAAGGAGGCGGTCTCGACGGGAGCGCGAGTCGTGGTGGGAGGCCAGCGCCAGGGCGCGATCTACGCGCCGACCGTCATCGCGGACGTCAAGCCCGAGATGCGCATCTCGTGCGACGAGCTGTTCGGCCCGGCGGTGGCCGTCACCCCCTTCAACACCGTCGACGAGGCCATCGCGCTCGCCAACGACACCGTCTACGGCCTGAGCGCCGGGATCTTCACCGAACACCTCGAGTGGGCGATGAAGTTTGCGCGCGAGGTCCAGTCGGGCAACCTGCACGTCAACTGGGGTCCCCAGTGGCGCGCCGACCTGATGCCCTACGGCGGACTCAAGGAGTCCGGCTTCGGCAAGGAAGGGCCGCGCTACGCGGTGGAGGAGATGACCGAGCTCAAGATGGTCGTCTTCCACCTTTCGAGCTAGAGGAGGGACGACATGGCCAACGACGAGCTGTGCTGGCTGCCCGCGACCGAGCTGGCGGCGGCGATCAGGCGGAAGAAGGTTTCCCCCCTTGAGGTCGTCGATGCGGTCCTCGCGAGGATCGAGAAGCTGAACGCGACCCTCAACGCCTACTGCACGGTGACGGCGGATTCGGCCCGCCGGGAGGCGAAGGCCGCCGAGCGGGCCCTCACGCGCAGGAGCGCTAAGCTCGGGCCCCTCCATGGAGTCCCGTTCTCAATCAAGGACCTGGTGATCACCAAGGGGGTGAGGACGACCTGGGGGACGCGGCTGTACGCGGATCACGTCCCCGACGAGGACGCGCCAATCGTCGAGCGGCTCAAGGCGGCGGGGGGGATCATGGTGGGCAAGACCAACACCCCGATGTTTGGCTGGATCGGCGCGACCCACAACCTTCTCTTCGGTGTCACGCGGAACCCGTGGAACGCCGACCGGACCCCGGGCGGCTCGAGCGGCGGGGCCGGCGCGGCGGTCGCCGCGGGGATGGCGCCGCTCGCCATCGGGACCGACGGCGGGGGGTCGATCCGGATCCCCGCCTCGTTCTCGGGGATCTTCGGCTTGAAGCCCTCCTACGGGCGCGTGCCGACCTACCCCTTCAGCGGGGCATGGAGCCTCTCCCACGCGGGCCCCATGACGCGCACGGCCGCGGATGCCGCGCTGATGCTGAACGTGCTCGCCGGGCCCGACGAGCGGGACCAGTACTCGCTGCCTCCCTCGGGCGTGGACTACGTCAAGGCGCTTGGGGGGAGCCTCAGGGGGCTCCGCGTGGCGTGGAGCCCGACGCTGGGCTTCGCGCCGGTGGTGGATCCCGAGGTGCTGGCGGCCAGCGAACGGGCGACCCGTCGCTTCAGGGAGCTTGGCTGCCGGGTGGAGGCGGCAGATCCCCAGTTCCCCGATCCGAGCGGGGCGTGGCATGCCATCTTCTGCGGCGGGATTGCCACCCGCCTGGCGCCGTACCTCGCCGATCGAAGGGCCGACATCGACCCGGGGCTGGTCAAGATTATCGAGAACGCGCTCCGGTGGCCGGCCACCAGGTACGTTCAGGCGTGGTTCGACCGGCTCAGCTTCTGGGACTCGGTCCGGAAGTTCTTCGCCAAGTACGACCTGCTGCTGACGCCCACCGTGGCGTGCCCGCCCTTCAAGGTCGGCCTCGATAACCCCACCGAGATCGCCGGCACGCCGATCCCGGACTACGGCTGGATCCCGTTCACGTACCCCTTCAACATGACCGGCCAGCCCGCGGCGTCGGTGCCGTGCGGCTTCACCACGGACGGCCTGCCCATCGGGCTCCAGATCGTCGGGCACCGGTTCGACGATGCGACCGTGCTTCGCGCCGCTGCCGCCTTCGAGAAGGCCCAGCCGTGGGTGGACAGGAGACCCCCGATCAGCGAGCCCCCTCACCGTCCCCTCTCCCCCTCACCCCGCCCTCTCCCCCAGCGGGGGAGAGGATTAAGGTGAGGGGGGGAGAGGATCAAGGCGAGGGGGTCCAGGGAGACCCCACATGAGCATTGACGACATCAAATGCATCCTGGTGGTCGGCGCCGGACAGATGGGCGCCCAGATCGCCATGCAGGCGGCGCTCCATGGCTACCCCGTGATCCTGAATGATCTCTCGCCGGACATTCTGGCGAAGGGCATGAACGGCAATCGCGCTCAGCTTGACAAGCGCGTCGCGAAGGGCCAGATGACCCAGGCTCAGATGGACGAAGCCGTGGGGCGCATCACGCTGGAGCCCGATCTTGAGAAGGGCGCGCGGCGGGCGGACTTCGTCATCGAGGCGATCGTCGAGCGGCTCGAACCGAAGCGGGAGTGCTTTGCCAGGCTCGACGCGTTCTGCCCGGCGCAGGCCATCCTCGTCTCGAACAGCTCCACCCTGATGATCTCGCAGATCGCCACGGCGACGAAGCGAGCGGCGCAGTGCGCGAACATGCACTGGTTCTACCCCCCGCTCGTGATGCGGCTGGTCGAGGTTGTGAAGGGGAAGGAGACGAGCGAGGAAACGGTCGGGCTGGTCGCCGCACTCACGAAGAAAATCGGGCGCGAGCCCGTCATCCTCCGAAAGGAGCTGCCGGGGTTTCTCGTGAACCGGGTCCTCCGCGCTCTCGCCGGCGAGGCGTATGACCTGCTCGAGCAGGGGGTCGCCTCCTTCGCCGACATCGACAAGGCGGTGGAGCTGGGGCTGAACCACCCCATGGGCCCCTTCAAGCTCGCGGATTTCTCGGGCCTCGACATCGGCTACCACGCGCGGCTCGAGGCGTACGCCGTCACCCGGGACCCGAAGGACCTGCCGCCGGTGGCGCTCGAAAAGCGCGTCAAGCGCGGGGACCTCGGCCGGAAGACCGGCAAGGGGTTCTACGATTACTCGACCGTGCCGCCCACGCCCACGCAAGACTGATCCCCCCTCACCTTGATCCTCTCCCCCGGTGGGAGAGGGGAGGGTGAGGGGTATATAATATTGGACGTTGACAGCAATGCGAAGCTGCCCCAAGCTGGCTTGCGTCGTCTCTCCACTCTGGTGTCGACTGGGAGTCCCTGCCCGCTCCCCGGTGATCGTCTCCCCGTGGCGGGAGGGCTCGCATGCGGCGGCGGTGGGGTGGCTCCCGCGGCTTCACGCTTCCCGAATTGCTCGTGGCGCTGGCCATCGTCGGCATGGTCCTGGCGGCGGTCACGGTCCTTCTCGAGCAAGGCCACAAGGTTTACCGGGCCGGGGCGGCGAAGGGGGAAGCGCAGCAGAGCGCGCGGGTCGCGGTGGAGCGCCTGGCGCGGGAGCTCCGAGCCGCCGGGGTCAATCCCACGGGAGCCCGCTTTTCTGCCCTCCTCAATCCCACGCCGACCGGCTTCACGATCCAGAACGATCTGAACGGCGACGGCGTGATCCGCGGCAATCGCGAGACGATCACCTACTCGCTCACCGGGCACACCCTCAGGCGGAACGCCGGCGGCGGGGCCCAGCCGCTGATCGAAGGCGTGGAGTCCCTGACCTTGACCTACCTGGATGGCGCCGGCAATGCCGTCGAGACCCCGGACGAGGTCCGCGCCGTCGTGATCGCCATCACGGTCGGAGGCGTGAGCATGACGACGCAGGTCCGCCTCCGGAACCGCTGACGCGTTCCGTCCGCCTGCTGACAGTTTGTTCCAGCCGGGTGCCATTCCTTCACACTTTGTCACCTGCTGGTCAGGGTTCCGATGGGGTCGGCTGGGCCGCTTCCATTTATTTTTCGCGGGGTTAAAATGGGGTTGCCCGGGCACAAGGCTTGGCAGTGAAGTTGCTTAATATGGCCGGTCGGGCAAGGAGGCCGGACTCAAGGGGTATGGCCTGGAAGGACCAATCCGGACTGACGCTGGCCGAAATCCTCGTGGCCATGGCGGTGATCACGATCGCCCTCGTCGCCGTGGTTCAGTGGTTCCCGCTCGGGATCCAGGGAATGGAAGCCGGCCGGCAGCAGTCCACCGCGGTCTTTCTCGCCGAGCAGAAGCTGGAGCAGATCAAGGCCTGGGGCCTGAGCAGCGCGGCCGGTCAGGGGTTCGACGCGATCACGGCCGGCAACCCATCGACGGCCACGTGCTGCGCCGCCGAAGGGTACACCACGATTTCGGGCTATGCCAGCTACCGGCGGCAGGCGATTGTCACGGATGACACGGCCAACCGGAAGCTGGTCCAGGTTCAGGTGTACTACCGGCCGTTCACCAGCCAGGGGGCCAACACCTCGGAGAATCAGCTTGAGCTGGCGACGATCATCGCTCGGCATTAAGAACATGGCCAGACGAATCTTCAGCGATCCACGCCGCGATCAGCGGGGGTTCAGCCTCGCCGAGCTGCTGGTCGCCATGGCCATTCTCGGGCTGATCATGACGGGGATCCTCACGCTCCTGATGACCGGCAACGAGAGTTATCTTGCCGGGGCCAACCAGGTGGAGGCCCAGGCCGCCGCCCGGGTGGCCCTGGAGCGGATGGCGGAGGAGATCCGGGGGGCGGGGTTCAATCCTCAGAATGTGACCACCTGGAATCCCATCGTCGCCTCCGGCGCGTGCCCGGATCTCGTCGGTAGTCCACCGACTGCTACGGCTTTCATGATCCAGGGCGATGGCAACGGCGACGGGACGATTGGAGCCACCGAGTGCGTCTTGTATCAGTTGACCGGCACGACCCTCCAGCGCCAGGATTTTGCCGTCGACGCCAGTCCCCAGGACGTGATCGGAGGGGTCCAGGCGCT
>JACQWA010000363.1 GCA_016209425.1 Candidatus Rokuibacteriota bacterium | reverse complement strand
GCGCACGACCGCGCCCGCGGTCCTCAAGACGACGATCCGGGGCCTCCTGGCCAGCCGCGAGGAGTGGCGCGCCGCCGGCATGCCGCTGGTACGGGGCTCCCTCCTCGGCTTCTTCATCGGGGTTCTGCCGGGCGGCGGCGCGATCATCTCCTCGTTCGTGTCCTACGCGCTCGAGAAGAAGCTCTCCCGGCACCCGGAGCGCTTCGGCAGGGGCGCCGTGGAGGGCGTGGCCGGGCCCGAGTCGGCCAACAACGCGGCGGCCACGAGCTCCTTCATCCCGCTCCTGACGCTTGGCATCCCTGGCAATTCCTCGATCGCGCTCATCTTCGCCGCGCTCCTCATCCACGGCATCCGGCCGGGGCCGCTGCTCGTCGCGGAGCGGCCCGAGGTCTTCTGGGGGCTCATCGCCTCGATGTACATCGGCAACGTCATGCTGCTGGTGCTGAACCTCCCGCTCATCGGGCTCTGGGTGAAGCTCCTCGAGGTGCCCTACGCCGTGCTGGCGCCGTTCGTCGTGGTGTTCGTCCTCGTCGGGGCCTACAGCGTCAACAACAGCGTCTTCGACGTGGGGACGACCATCGTCTTCGGCGCGCTCGGCTACGTGCTCCGGAAGTTCGACTTCCAGCCCGCGCCGCTCGTCCTGGCGATGATCCTGGGCCCCCAGCTCGAGGCGGCGCTGCGACGCTCGCTGATCTACTCGCGCGGCGACCTGACGGTGTTTTTCCAGCGCCCGATCGCGGCCACGCTGATGGTGCTGGCGACGCTCATGCTCCTGGCGCCCCTGGTCCGCTGGGTCCTACGGCGCAAGGTCCGCGAGATCGTGGGGCCGGTTTCCCGCACGGCGGACTGAAAATCCGGGTGTCGGCGGTTCAATCCCGTCCCTGCCCACCAGTCTTTTTCTGTAGCTTTCCGTCCCCGGCCCATCGCGAAACCACGGAGCACACGGTTTCTCTGGCATATCTCTTGCGGCTTTTGGGGACAGACCTATTAGACTGAGTCGAGGAGACGCGCGCTCATGACTTCGCGCCAAATGGAGCGAGGCGGGATGCTGGCTGCGCTGCTCCTGATCCTCGCGCTTCTCCCGACGCTGGCCCAGGCCCAGATCTATCGGTGGATGGACGATGCCGGGGCCGTCCATTACAGCCAGGGTCTGGACAGCGTCCCGGAGCGCTACCGCTCTCAAGCCCAGTCCCTCGACCTCGGCCCACCCCGTCCCGCTCCGGCGCCAGCCGAACGACGGCCGTCCCCGCCACCTTCGCTTGGGCCTGCCGAGCCCCTCCCGTCCCCACCTCGCGACAAATGGGGACCGACCGGCGCCTTGCCTGACATCACACGGGTTTCGTTTCCACGTGGTTCATACATCCTGGTGGAGGCCAGGATCAACGGCCAGGGTCCGGTGAAGTTGCTGCTCGATACGGGTTCCCACCAGACGCACGTGTCGGCGCGGGCCGTCCGGACACTGGGCATCTCCGCTCCCAGCTACCCCTGTCGCTCCTGCGAGGTCGAAATGACCGGGGGGACGAGAGTGGTTCGCGAGGTGCAGGTCCTCTCACTGAGGGTCGGAGACGCCGAGATGGCGGGACCGGCCTTCATGGACGAGACGGACCCCTACGAGCCGCCGGGAGCCGTCGGCGTCCTCGGCCGCAGCTTCCTTGATCACTTTCGAGTGACCATGGACTTCGGGCAACAAGTGGTCGTCCTTGTTCCCGCCACCGTTTCGGGTGCCGGTACGCACGAGCCGAGCCTTGCCGTAGCGGATGTGACCCGGATGCCCTTTCCGCCGCATCCCTATATTCTGGTCCGCAGCAGGATCAACGGCAGAGGACCGATCACTCTGGTTCTCGACACCGGCGCCCCGAACACCTGGCTGTCGGCCAAGGCGCTCCGAAGCCTGGAGATATCGACCGAGAACGCTGAGCGCCAGACCTTGCCGGGCCGGAACGTCCGGGCCGTCCGCGTGGACGTTGCCTCGGTGGCGGTCGGAGCGGCCAAGGTCGGGCCCCTCAGGATCGGCGCCTTCGTCGAGATGGAAACCGTTGCGGGGGCCGACGGCCTCCTGGGTCTGGATTTCCTGAGGAACTTCACCGTGACGATCGATCCAACGGAGCGCGTCGTGACCCTCGGAAGGACCGACATCGCTCAGAGCCGTACCGTGACGACCCGTCCGCAGGAGCCGGTCGTCACCCCGAGGAGACCGGGGGACCCTCACGTTCCCAGCGCCATGCCCCCGCAACTGGAGAGATGGTCACTGCTGGGGCTGGCCGCTCTTGTCGCGCTTGCGCTCGGCGCGCTTCGGATCGTCCGTCGCCGTCGCGAGGGCAGCCGCTGGGCGGTCCGCCAAGGGCACCTCACGTGTCCGCAATGCTCCGCGCGCTTAAGCCGGCTCGTTGACGATCAGGGGATCGAGGTGAACTGGTGCGAGAGCTGCAAGGGGACCTGGCACGACAAGGGCATCCTCGACGAGTTCTCCAGGGAGTCGGATCTCCCGCGGCTCCTCCAGGAGCAGCCGACGTCCTCGCGATACCCGTCGGACCGGCGTTGTCCCCGGTGCGACGTCCCGATGGAGAAAAGCGCGCTCGGCGCGGAGAAGCTCGTCGTCGAGCGCTGTCGATCCTGCCCGGGACTGTGGCTCGATCGTGGAGAGGTGGCGAAGTTGAGCCAGCCCTCTCCAGCGCGACCGCAGCCCGCCATGACCTGTCCACAATGCCGGTCGGCGCTCGAGGAGCGCGCAGGGCCTGAGGGGGTCGTCGCCGCCGTGTGCGGGCAGTGCTGGGGAGTCTGGTATGACAGGGGCGAGCTCTCGTTCCTCGCGAGCCGACACGGCGAACTGAAAGGTCTTCTCGCTCGCCCGGCACTGCAGGGAAAAGTCTCGGCGGCGCGATGTCCACGGTGTGAAGGCCTGCTCGAGGAAGGCGGCCTCGGACCGGGCCAGCTCCGGGTGGAACGATGCCAGAATTGTGCGGGAGTGTGGCTGGCCGCGGAGGAGAAGGGGAGACTGGACGAGATCATCGCGCGGCGCCGCCCTCCGGTGGGCCGCACGCTCGGCACGCCCGACGGCCTCACGGTGCGCTTCAGCCGGACGAAGCCGGCGCTCGTGGTCTTGGGCTCGCTGAGTCTGGTCGTGCTGGTGACCGGCGCGGGCCTGTTTGATGGCGGCGACTGGTGGGAACTGGCGTGGGCGGTGTCTCTCATGGCCCTCATCGGGTTCGGCCTTCTCTACGTCTTGTACCGAGTGTGCCGAAGGCGGTCGGCGTTGATCGTGAATCGCGAGGGGATCGTCGACAACACCGCGCCGTTCAGCGCGGGTATGACGAGGTGGGCAGACATCGCCGAGCTTCTCGTTCAGGGATCCCCGCGAAAGGCGCACCTGACCCTGTGGATTGTTCCCGAGCGGTCGAATCTCAAGCGCCGAGTGAGGGACATCCGCATCCCGCAAACCGCGTTACGGATGTCGCCGGGGATGTTCGTGCAGGAAATCCGTCGTTACTGCCCGGAAACGGTCCAGGTCCATTGGAAACCCTGAACGAGTTGGTTGCCCGCGCCGGACGGGAGATGCTGGGACGTCGTGGCGCGTTTCACCAAGCCAGCTCACGGTGCTCCCCCGGCACCATCGGGTCTCGCGGAGGATCTTCTCCGTGTGCTCGCGGAGCCGCGGCCAGCTCGTTGTCGGCAGTACGAGGATCGAGCGTCGACCACCCGAGCTCGTACGCCGTTGAGACTTGATAGCCAACGGGAATGGTTCGCAGTGGAGCCGGGGTTCCCTGATCGAGGAGTATCCGCGCCCGCGTTCGATCAGACTTCGGTCAAGCTCTGTGCCGCATGCTCGAGGACGGCCTCGACCTGCCGGCGCGTCACGCCGGGGAACCACTGGAGAAACTGCTCCACGGCTGCCCCATCCTCGATGTTCTCGAACAAAGCCTTGACCGGGACCCTCGCGCCCTTGAAGGTCCAGGCTCCGCCGAGCCTGTCGGAGGCTCGCTCTACGGCGTCGCATCGAGCCCAATCGAGCATGATCAAATGTAACGCGCGGCGCCAGATCGGACAAGAGCGACGCGGCTGAGGACCTGCGCGCTACAGCGCTCGGCGCCGCGTGAGCCCGTCGTGAAGCTGCCGAGTGAGAAGGCGGCGCGCGAAGCGCCCGCGACAGCCTCGGCCGTACGACCGTAGGGGCTACGCGGACATTGACCGGTCTCGATACAAGAACCCTGTCACCGAGACTGTCACTCATGCCGCGCGACGGACCACAACACGCCGGCCCTTGGCGCGACGTCGACCGCGCCCCGCGTGGGAGTAAATCGTCGAGAATGCGGGCGACGCGGCCGATCGACGGAGAGAACTGAAAATCCGGGTGTCGGTATGGTCGGCGCTCGCCGGGTGTCGACCGGCTTCCAGCCCCAGACCTGAATAACCAGCACCGACGTCTGAACCGTCGTCGGCGCCCCCAGGTGGCGCCGACAGTCGTCGACCAGCCGCGCCAGCTCCGCCTCCGACGCGAGCCCGTGCTTGAGGATGACCGGCTTCGTGGAGAGGATCGTCTGCGGCAGGAAATCGACGAGGGGGTCGCCGCGCCGCGTGCCGACCACGCAGGTGCGAAACTCCACCTGCTGCAAGCCCGCCTCGACCGCCAGCCGGAAGACCTGACGCCCGGAGAAGCAGTCACCGCCGGCGTGCTCGAAGGCGGTGGTGACGATCGCCTTCAGGCGGTCCCAGGCGGGGTGGGGCGGATAGCAGGTGAGGACGCCGGCATCGGCCTCCTGGATGGCGACGACGCCCCCGGGGCGTGTCAGCGCGAGCGCCGAGTCGACCAGCTCCCGGTGGCGGCCGATCGTCGTCATCACGAAGCGCTCGTGGACGAGGTCGAAGCCCTCGGGCGGCTGAGCGTGGGCGAAGGCGTCGCCCTCGACGAACTCGACGTTCTCGAGCCCTTTCTCGCCCGCCCAGCGCCGGGCGGCGGCGAGGCTCGCCGCGTCGGGGTCGAGGCCGACGACGCGCCCGGTCGGGCCGGCCCGCGCGCTCAGGAGATCGGTGATCCCGCCCGCCCCGCATCCGAGGTCGAGACACCGCCAGCCGGCGCCGACGCCGATCCGGTCGAGGAGGATGCCGGTGTCGAACGCGAGCGACTCGGCCTGGAGCCGCAGCCGGCCGAACTCAGCCGGCGTGCGCTCCATCGGGTAGGTGGCGTCGGTCACGAAACGGGCGACCTGGCGGACTTTGGGCGCTGGATGCACCGGCCAGCCCGGCTGGCGCTCCGGGTCATGACGCCACGGCAGTTCCTCACGGAAGTGCGCCCATGATCGCCTCCGCCTGCTCCAGCCAGAACCGCATGTCCATCGCGCGGTACATCGTCGTCGCGGTGGCGAGATGCTCCTGGGCCTCCTGCGGTTTTCCCATGCGCCGGTAGAGGTTGCCGAGGCCCAGGTGGCAGTGGGCGACCAGCGGGCGCATTCCGCGCGGCTCGGCGAGGGCCAAGGCCTTGCGGTAGTCGGCCTCGCCGCTCGCGGCATCGACCCGGTCGGGATGGGTCGCGATGTCGCCGAGCAGGTGCAGCGCGTGGGCCGCGTTCCCCGGCTGACGCGGGGAGGATTCGAGCGCGCGGTCGCCCAGGCGCCGCGCCTCGTCGAGCCAGCCGAGCTGCAGACAGGCGCGACCCAGCGCGTGGGAGTTCCAGGCACGATGGCTGACGATTCCCCTCGCCACGTCGTGCTCGAGAAGCTGCTCGCCCTCCCGGAGCCGGTTCAGCGCCTCGCTCCCCTCGCCGAGCTGCGCCAGGACCCAGGCGGAGGACGCGAGCGCGGGGGCAAGCGAGAGGGCGACGTTCCCCGTCCGGAGCACCGCGATCCCGTGCTCGAGGAGTGAGCGCACCTTCGCCCAGTCACCCCTGAGGAGGTGGAGCGTGCTCGCGGCGCGGTGGGCCAGACCGATGGGGTACGCATGCTGCGTCGCCTCGGCGAGCCGGATCGCCTCGGCTCCGTACTCGGCCGCCTCGCCGAACCTACCGAGCTCGGCGAGGCTCATGACCAGCCAGGAGCGAGCGTAGACCGATGCCGGTGCGATCATTCCGAAATACTCGTAGACCCAGTCGGCGGGCAGGATCGCAAGGGCGTCGGTAGCCAGCTCGACCACCCGCTCGTACTCGCCCCGGTAGTAATGCGCCTGCTCGAGATAGCTCGTGGTGAGGATGCGGAGCCTCAAGTCGCCGAGGCGCTCGGCGATTTCCAGCGCATGGGTGCCGGTCAGGACCGCCTCGTCCAGCTCGCCGAGCAGCGTGTGGATGGTCATCAGGACAGCGCAGACCCGGCCGCGGCGGTGGTCGTCGTTCAACCGCTCGGCGAGAGCCTCCGCCTCGCGCAGGCGCTCCAGCGCCCGCCGGGGTTCGCCGAGCAGGCTCAGCACCGTCCGCAGCTCGAGGCGGATCTCGAAGGCCTGCTCCAGCGTGGACTGGCTCTCCGGGAGCGCCTCGAGGACACCGAGCGCCTGCTCGAAGCAGGCCCGGGCGTCCGGGAGCGCCGACCGCGCGGCTGCCTTCCCTCCGGCCTGCCGGAGATAGTGCACCGCCTTCTCCCGCAACTCGCCCCGGAGGGCGTGATGGGCGAGCCGCTCGACCTGCTCAGCCAGCCGATCGGGGTAGAGCCGCTCGGTAGCCTCCACGATCCG
>JACQWA010000362.1 GCA_016209425.1 Candidatus Rokuibacteriota bacterium | reverse complement strand
GAGAAGCTCCGCGCTCTGGGTGAGCTGGCTGGTGGTATAGCCCACGACTTCAACAACGTTCTGGCCGTAGTCATGGGCCGAGCGGATCTCCTGGCCGCTTCTCTGGAGGGTGGATCACGACCCGGCGGAGGTCCCGCCGGTGCAGGGCAACGCTGCCGAGCTCCGGGAGGTCCTGACCAATATGATCCTGAACGCCGTGGACGCCATGCCCCGGGGCGGGAGGATCTCGCTGAAGACGTGGGTCGAGGATCCCCATGTTTGCGTTGCGGTGGCCGACACGGGGGCCGGGATGACCGACACGGTTCGGCGGCGGATCTTCGATCCCTTCTTCACCACCAAGGGGACGAAAGGGACCGGGCTCGGGCTCTCGGTGGCCTACGGGATCATTCAGCGCCACGGCGGAGAGATCCGGGTGGAAAGCGCTCCGGATCGCGGCGTTCCGGCAGGGAGAATTTGACCTGGTTCTCTCGGATCTGGGGATGCCTGGAATGGCGGGGTGGGACGTGGCCCGAGTCATCCGGGAACTGAACCCGACGGTCCCCGTGGTCCTGGTCACCGGATGGGGAGAGCAGGTGGACCCGGAACTGCTCCGACGGAGCGGCATCGTCCGCACTGTGGGCAAGCCCGTTGAGATGAGGCGTCTCCTCCAGATCGTGTCCGAGGTTGTGGGCGGGGGGACCGGCCGATGAGCCTCCGCCTCTTCAAGAACTTTTCCCTGCTGAGCGCCGGCCTCTGGGTGGGCGCGGCCCTGATCCTGGGCTCCGGGATCACCTATCTGGTCGAGCAGAAGATGCTGGAGCAGGCCACCCTCGCCTCCCTCGACTACTTCAAGCACCTCGCCCGGTTCATCGCCACGCAGGAAGACTTCGTGCGGTTGAGGCGGGGGGCCGAGTACGAGGCGTTCGATCGGCTCGTCAGGGAGAACTTCTTCACCTCCCACGTGGTGACGATCAAGATCTACGACCGGTCGGGCACCACCATCTACCACTCGAGGAGGCCGGAGTTCGTCGGCCAGGCCTTCCCCGACAACCGGCCCCTCCAGAAGGCCTTCCTCGGCGAGACCGTGGTGGGGCTGTCCGATCTCAAGGGATCGGAGCACCTCGCCGAGCGGCAGGCGGGGTTCTCGCGGCTCTTCGAGGTCTATATCCCGATCTTCCTGGAGGGCACGAACCGGGTGATCGGCGCCTATGAGATCTACAGCCCCATCGATCCCTTCTACCAGAAGGTTCAGACCCTACGGCTCTCGGTCTGGGGCGCGGTCATCTTCGGGCTCATCCTGCTCTACACCACGCTCTCGCTGACTTTCCGTCGGGCCTCCCGGACCATCCTGGAGCAGAACCGGGCCCTCGAACGCACCGCGGGAGATCTTCGCGCCGCCTACGAGGACCTCAAGCGGACCCAGGGCCAGCTTGTCCAGAGCGAGAAGCTGGCCTCCACCGGCCGGCTGGTGGCGGGGATGATCCACGAGATCGGCAACCCGTTGGCCTCCGTCCTGGGGCTCCTGGACCTCCAGCTCCTCTGCAAAGGGAGCGCCCAGGACCGGACCGAGTGCCTGGACCGCACCGAACGGCTGGCCGGCGAGATCGCGCGGCTCCGCGGCCTCCTCCGGAGCCTGCTGGACTACGCCCGGCCGGGGCCCTCCGAAGCCGCGGCTCTGGACCTGAATGACGTGGTGGAGAAATCGCTCGTCTTCGTGCTCTCCCAGAAGGCCTTCGCGTCCCTGGCCGTCGAGAAAGACTTGGCCCCGGGGCTCCCTCCCGTGCTGGCGGACGCATCGCTGCTCCAGCAGGTCCTGGTCAACGTTCTCCTCAACGCGGCCCAGGCCTCCCCCCCGGGTGGGTCAATCGCGGTGACCACGCGGGCCGGCAACGGTGAGGAGGCGTGGAAGGGGCATCACGCCGTGGGGCGCGTGTTCCAGCCCGGGGAGCGAACCGTGACGGTCGCGGTCTCGGATGCCGGGCCCGGGATCCCGCCCGAACATATCGAGCGGATCTTCGAGCCGTTCTTCTCGACGAAAGGGCGGGGGGAAGGGGCGGGGCTGGGCCTGGCCATCTGCCACAGCATCATCGAGCTGCTCCACGGCGCCCTGGTGGTCGATCTGCCCCCCGGAGGCGGCGCCACGTTTCGAATTGTCCTCCCGGCCGGCGCGGCGGTGCCGCTTGCCGTAGGGATGGCCGGCCATGCCTGAACCCCTGACGCGGATCCTCGTCGTTGACGATGAGGAGAACATGGTCCACTTCCTGACCAGACTCCTCCGGGCCGAGGGGTTCGAGGTCGAGGGGGTGAGGACGGGGGACGCGGCCCTGGATCGTCTCCGGGCCGGTCCCTTCGAGCTGGTGCTCACGGACCTGAAGCTCCCTGACACCGATGGGATCGAGATCCTGAAGGCAGCCCGAGAACTCCATCCCGAAACCGTGGTGGTCCTCATCACCGCCTACGGCACGATCGATTCCGCCATCGAGGCGATGCGGGCCGGGGCCTACGACTACGTGACCAAGCCGTTCCGGGCCAGCGAGATCCTCCAGGTCGTGGACAAGGCGCTGGAGCGGGTGCGCCTCCGGCGGGAGGTCCTCCAGCTCCGCCAGGCCGTGGAGCAGCGCTTCGGGCTCGCCGGCCTCGTGGGCAAGAGCGGCAGGATGCAGGAAGTGTACACCCAGATCGAGAGGTTCGCGGCCTCCCGGGGCGCCGTCCTCATCCAGGGAGAGAGCGGGACCGGCAAGGAGCTGGTGGCCAAGGCGTTGCACTTCAACAGCCCCCGGAAGGCCGGTCCCTTCGTGGTGATCGACTGCGGCGCCATTCCCGAGGCCCTCCAGGAGAGCGAGCTCTTCGGCCACGAGAGGGGCGCCTTCACGGGCGCCGTCGCCACCAAGAAGGGCCTCTTCGAGGAGGCCCACGGTGGCACGCTCTTCCTGGACGAGGTGGCGGAGCTGGCCCCGGGGCTCCAGGCCAAGCTCCTGCGCGCCCTCCAAGACGGGGAGATCCGGCGCGTGGGGGGCACGAAGACGCTGCGCGTGGAGGCCCGGGTCATCGCCGCCACCAACCGCGACCTGGCCGCCGAGGTCCGGGAGGGGGCGTTCCGGGAGGACCTCTTCTTCCGTCTCAACGTCCTGCCCATCGTCCTGCCCCCCCTCCGGGAGCGACCGGAGGACGTCCCCTTGCTGGTGGACCACTTTCTCGAGCGCATCGCGCGGGACAACGGCCGGCCGCCGAAGCGGCTCTCCCCCGAGGCGCTCCGGGCCATCATGGCCTACCCGTGGCCGGGCAACGTGCGGGAGCTGGAGCACGCCCTCGAGCGCGCGGCGCTCCAGGCCGAGGGCGAGACGATCGCGCCGCGCGATCTGCCGCCGGAGGTCCTGGCCCCCGGGGAGGAGCTGACCGTGACCCTTCCGGGGGCCGCGGAGGGCTTCAAGGAAACGATGGCGCGCGTCATCCGCGATGCCGAGGTGAGGCTGATCCGCCGGGCGCTTGCCCAGTCGGGAGGGAACCGCACCGAGGCGGCCCGGATCCTGGGCATCAGCCGCCGCGCCCTGCTCTACAAGCTCAACGAGTACAACCTCAGACGCCCGTAGGGTGAGTTTCCTCTTTTTCTTCCCACTACAGCCAGTCGGGAGAGCCACGGGTAGCGGGCGATGCGGATCCCGGTGAGATCGGCCCGTCGCGCGAACTCGCGCGACGTCCCGGAGGCTCTCCTCCAGGTCAGAGAGCGAAGCTGGAGCATCGAGCAACTCACGTGCCTTGATGGCTCGGGGGAGCGAGGCCATCCCACGCTACCAGCGCAGCAGCGCCCCCTCGGCGGCGAAGCCAGGGCCCAGGGCGATCATGACGCCCCAGTCCCCGGGGCTCGGCTCGGAAGTGCGGATAAGCTCCTCCAGGACAAACACCACCGTGGCTGAGGACATGGTGCCGTACCGCCTGAGTACGACCCGCGAAGGGGCGACATCGGCTTCGCTGAGGCCCAACAGTTTTTGCGCTTGCTCGATGACACGACGCCCTGCTGAGTGAAGCACCCAAGCTTTCACGTCTCCCCGCTTGAGCCCCTGGAAGTCCAGGAGCGCGTCGGTCATCTCCCGCATCATGACCGGGCCAATCCGCCGCACCTCTTTGGAGAGGATCACCCGCGGGCGCCCGCCCGGATAGGTAAACCCCATGGCGGAGAGGTACTCGGAGCGGAAGAGGGTCCGGTGGCCCAGCACGTTGACCCGAAGAAGAACTCCAGGAACCCGTCCAGGGCCCGGTTGTCGATGACGACCGGAGGGTCCCGTCGAAGAGGATTGAGCATCCCTTGGGCCTCAGCCAGTCGGCGGATCTTCATGAGCCTCAGCGGATTAGCCGTCCAGGGCCTCAGGAAGGTTCGGAGGCTCCACAAGAGGCCCCGCCTGAAGTACCGGGACGGCTCTCGCCCGCGACGAAAGCCCCACCCCTGGACGAGATCGAGCAGGTTCCCGTCGTAGCGGCCCTCGCTGTACGCCCCGGCTCGGATGCCCGACCTGCGAAGCGTGAGAGAGCGCCACCATGTGGGCCCGGGAGAAGGGGCAGGACTGGAGGCAGTTGGTGTCGACCAGGAGCATCAGGTCGCACCTGACGGTCTTCCGGAGGCTCGTTAGGAGTGGGAAGCGGCGGTTGACAGAAAGGGACTCGAGCGTGATGCAGTCGGCCCCCAGCTCCTCCCACGTCCTGGCCTTCTGCACGTGGTCCACGCCCGCAAAGACCCCCACCGTGACCCGGAACTGGGGATAGCGGCGCTTGATCAGGTCGAGGAGGTAGGGCAGCGAGACCGTTGGGCGAATGTCCTCTCGCGGATGAAGAAACACGTAAACAAATCTTCCGTCAGGATGGCGCCATTTCTGGTGGCTGCCTTTTTGATGTTCCAAGATGAAACCGAGCCTGGGCAATGTTCGAACAAATCGGGCTTTGCTTACGGCGGGAAGTTTCACATGGCCGCTCGCACCCGCACTACTTCGAGATGAGAACGATCCTCAACGGGAGGTTTCCCGCCTTCAGCCCGCGTCGTGTTGAGGACAAAGCGGATCAGGGACTTGGCCCGTGCCAGGGCGCTGGAGCGTGTGCGACCTTGAGCTGTAGCATGCAAAGTGGGGACGTTCGCCACCCACCACCCGTCCTCGGCTCGAGAGAGGATAACCGTATAGCGACGAACCATGCTCCGTATTCTGCCCTTCTTGAGAGCGAAAATCAATTAGGCACCACGTGGGGGCGCTCGTCAGGTTAGTTGCACGTGACCGTCCGGTGGCCCGGGATTTTTTTCTTCGAAACGGGCAGATAGGCATAGGAGGCTCTTCCCAAGTAATGCCAACCACACGGGAGGAGCCTCCTATGGACCTGGTGCCACAGGTCGACAGCATCGTAGAGGGAATCATGGGCGCTGTCCAGAGCTTGGCCGCGCAGCTGGAGGGGCCGGCCCCGGCTGCCCGCCTGGACCCGCGGGAACTGGAGCGACGCTGCCGCGACCTCGGCCTAGCGGTCGGGCATGAGCTCTTCGTCCAGCTCCTGCGCGCATACGGGGATGGCCGGCAGGGGGCGGCCACGCGCTGTCCATGCGGTGGCCTCCGCCGCTATGTCGGCACTCGCTCGCGGCAGGTGCGTGACCTGATGAACCGGCTGCTCACGCTGGAGCGCGCCTACTACTTCTGCCGCACCTGTGGCCAGGGGTGGCTACCGCTGGACGAGCAGCTGGGCCCGACAGGCGCGCAGGTGACACCGGCCCTGTACGAGGTCGCGCTGGCCTGTAGGAGCACGGCGCCGCCGGACGAGGCGGCGGAGCTCCTGAGTCTGGTCGCGGGAGTTGAGCTCAGCGCCAAGTCCTTGGAGCGCTCCACCAAGGCGGCGGGCGCGGCGGTGGACCGCGCCTTGGACCGGCACGCCCAGGCCCTGCAGGCCGACATGAGCCCTGAGACCCCGGTCCCGGCGGCGGCGCAGCGCCCGTACAACCTCCAGCTGGACGGGAGGATGCTCCGGATGCGCGACGGCACATTCCGGGAGGTGAAGGTCGCCTCCCTGTTTGATGCGCACGATCTCGTCGAGGTGCATCCCGAGCGGCGGGAGCTCCTGCGCAAACACTATGAAGCCCATTTGGGCGGGCCCGAGCGCCTGGGCCGGCTCGCCTATCGCGCCGCGCGTGCCTATGGCGTGACCGGTGACGGGGCCAATGCCCTCAGCCAAGGGGACGGCGCCCCCTGGGTGTGGAACCTGGTCCAGGACCACTGGCCGGCGGCCCTCGAGGTGTTGGACTTCTATCACCTGAGTGAGCATCTCCACGCCTGCGGGCAGGCCGTGTGGGGGGTCGGCAGCGAGCGGGCGCGGCAGTGGGCGCGGGAGGTCGGCGAGCAGACGCTGGCGAGCGATGCCACGGCAGTGCTTCACGCCCTCGACTGTCTGCGCCCGTCGGGCGCCGGCGGGCAGCAGGCCATCGCCGCGCTCCGCCGGTATGTGCAGACGCACGCGCACCGGATGCGCTACGGGGCCCTCCGCGCGCAGGGGTATGCGGTCGCCAGTGCCGGGGTGGAGAGCGCTCACCATGGGGTCGTCCAACGCCGGCTCAAACGACCGGGGCAGCGCTGGAGCGAGCGCGGGGCCCGCCAAATCCTAGCCGCGCGCCGCCTCTGGTGCAATCGCCATTCCCCGGCGGACGTGACCTCCGTCGCCAATGTCCGCTCCCTCATTGGACCGGCCTACCGGGGCCGGGTGGCTGCGTGAACGCAACTAACCTGACGAGCGCCCCCACGTGGCTGGCTCCGCGAGGATCCTCGGCATCAGCCGCCGCGCCCTGCTCTACAAGCTCAACGAATACAACCTCCGACGCCCCTAGATCCCGCCTCACCGGCCGCTCTCCTCCGGGGGGAGGCTGAAGGTGAGGGGCGCACCAAGCCGCGCCGGGTGCCTCTCCGTCGCCGCCCCGGGCGTTCCACGGGCTCAAGGGCCTTGAGGGCGTCTGGGTATGGTGGTATGGTTTCGGTATGGTAAAGGTGACCTTTACTCTCGACCAGGACACAGTGGAGCAGCTCCGACGTGCCGCGGCCCGCCTTGCCCGGCCGCAGAGCCAGGTGGTGCGCGAGGCCATACGGGAGTATGCCGAGCGGGTCGGCAAGCTCAGCGAGCAGGAACGGCGCCGGCTGCTCCAGGTGTTTGACACCGTGGTCCCCGCGATCCCCTCCCGTCCCCTGGCCCAGCTCCGGGAGGGCAGGCGCCGGGGAGGCCGGCGGCACCCGGTGCCGGCCCGGTGATCCACCTGGACACGTCGGCGCTGATCGATGCCCTGACCGGACCCAGGCGGTCCGCCGCTCAGCTCCGGACGTGGATCGAACGAGGCGAGCGGATCCTGCTGAGCACGCTGGTGCTCTACGAGTGGCTTCGCGGTCCACGCCTCCAGGAGGAGATCAGGGCGCAGGAGGCGCTCTTCCCGCGGGAGACGGCAGTGGCCTTCGGCCCGCGGGAGGCAGCCCTTGCCGCCGACCTGTACCGCGCGCTCCGGCGCCCACGCGGGCGTGAGCTGGACCTTGCCGTGGCCGCCTGCGCGCTGGCCCACGGCGCCGCGCTCTGGACCCTGAACCGGGAGGACTTCCGGGACATTCCGGATCTCAGGGTGGTTTGACCCTGCAAGCGGACCGGGCGGCGTCTTCCATCTCTTGATCTTCGGCCAGGTCGCCCCCCGCGGGGAGAGCCCCACCGGCCTCCGCATCCAGCCCCCCACCATGCCCAGCCGCTTTGAGGGCCTCGGGAACCCCCTTCGAGATCCATCCGAGGAGCGGGTGAGGCAGTTCATCCAGCAGGAAAACCTCCGGGGAGTCTCCCCTGAGCGGGCGCGGGCGCTCCTGGTCGAGTGGAGCCGAGAAAGCCCGAGAAGGTGAAGTGAGGCGCCCGGCTGATGGACGTGGCGGTCCATTGTCGGACACAGAAAGGAAACCGGGACCTGTGCGGCGATGCCGTCCCGTCCAAGGCAGAGCCTTCGGTGTGTAGTGTGAATGGCTTACGAAAATGGGTTATCCGTGCCCCGCTGATCTCACCACATAAATAAGGGGTTTGCCGTATTGTGCTCGTGCTCACAATCTCACGATAATGCGAGGACAAAGTTGATCAAGAAACTCCACGATGCGACTAACACGCGAAGGCGACTACGCAGTTCGGGTCTTCGTCGATCTGGCCGGCCGGCCTCCCGGGACCGTGGTCCGTGCCGACGACCTCAGTCACAGCACGGGAGTCCCGAGGGCTTACCTGGCAAAAATCATCCAGATTCTCGCCAGAGCCAACTTCGTCCAGACTCGCCAGGGGATCGGGGGCGGCGTCTTCCTCCATAGAGATCCGGCCACGATCACCCTTCGGCAGATGGTCGAGGCTGTCGAAGGTCCGATCTACCTCAACCGCTGCCTGATCCGGTCTGGCGAGTGTCCCCGCGACAGCTTCTGTCCCGTCCACCCGGTCTGGGCCCGGATTCAGGCCGTCTTGTTTCGGGAGCTCGATGCGGTGACCGCCAGGGATCTGGCCGAAGCACCCGTAGTCTCCCGCCGTGATGAAGGAGGTGCAGCATGAGCCGGTCTCTTCGTCGATGCTCGGTCCTTCTTCTCGCCCTCGGGATTCTCTGGCCTGAGGCCGCCCGCTCTTACGATGTGGTCGAGGTGAGGGATGGCGGGACCATCACGGGACAGGTCACGTTTAGCGGCGAGATCCCGAAACTCGAGCCCTTGACCGTCCCGAAAGACGCGGACTTCTGCGGTCCCACCGTCCCCTCGGAAGCGCTCGTGGTGTCCCCCAAAAGCAAGGGGGTGAAGAACACTGTCGTTTATCTCGAAGAAATCGCCAAAGGGAAGGATTTTAGATCCGTCCGGCCAATCCTGGACAATGCCAAGTGCCTGATGGCTCCCCATGTTCTCGGCATGGTGAAGGGGACCGACCTGGCCATCAAGAACTCGGACCCTCTCCTGCACAACATGCATGCGGTCGTCGATGGCAAAGCCATGGTCTTCAACCTGGCGCTGCCGATCCAGGGGCAGACCATCGCGCGGCGGGTGCGGAAAACGGGGATGATCACCGTCACCTGCGACTCTCACACCCACATGCGAGCCCACCTTCTGGTCCTGGATCACCCCTATTTCGCCATCACCGATGAGAACGGAGCCTTTGCCCTCGCCGACGTCCCTCCCGGCAAGTACAAGCTCGTAGTCTGGCATGAGAGCTGGAAGCTGCTCGGGTATGACAAGGACAAGCGACCGCTCTACGACCAGCCCATCGTGCAGACGCGGGAGATAGAGGTGCCGGCCAAAGGGACGGTACGTGTCAACTTCGAGCTCAAGTAAGAGCAAGAAGGAGGAAGAGCAATGAAAGCGTCTTTATCGCTGGTTGTAGGGATCGCACTGCTGGGGCTGCTCGCGCCCCCCGGCGTGGCCGAGATGAAGCCGGTTTTGGCCAGGCCGGTGAGCATCGACGGGAAGTACGCGGACGGGATAAAACCCCAGACCCCCTCCGGCCAGTGGGCCGTCAATCAGGCAAAGAAGCTGGGGGTGAAGCTCACCGGCAAGACCGTCGAGTACGTCATCACGACCACCGAAGAAACAATCGACCTGGCCGGGGTGGAGTTTCCGGTTTGGGCCTTCGGGAAGGAGGGCGAGAAGGGGACCGTGCCCGGGCCGACCATCGGGGCCGTTGAGGGCGACCTGGTGCGGGTCACCTTGAAGAACAAGAGCCGGAACAACCACACGATCCATATGCATGGCCCCCTGACCATCCGGTACGACATGGACGGCGTCCCCGGGGTGGCCCAGGAGCCGGTCAGGCCCGATGAGCAGTTCACCTACGAGTTCGTCGCGTATCCGGTCGGGACCCACATCTATCACTGCCACGTGAACGCCAACGAGCACATGGACATGGGACTCTACGGCCCGATCGTGGTGCTTCCCAAGAACCCCGGGGCGGACCTCCCGAAGGGATGGGAAAAGATCGACCAGGATGTGGTGCTGATGCTGGACGAGTGGGACTCAACCTTCTCCAAGGTGGAAGGGTTCAAGTCCACCACGGCGGAGCAGAAGCAGAGCGCTGAGGTGGGCCACCCGAGAAAGATCGGCAACTACAACTTCTTCACGATCAACGGCAACGCGTTTACGGATGACAGGCCCAATGCGCTCCTCGTCAAGCCGGGACAGAAGGTCCGGGTGAGGATCATCAACATCGGGAGCTGGCCCCACAACATGCACTTCCACGGCCACAATTTCCTGGTCACGAATATTGACGGGTATCCCGTCCGGAACCCGCAGCGGTCCGATACCATCAACATTATCCCCGGTGAGCGGATGGACCTGGTCTTCGAGGCCAACCAGGAGGGGCGCTGGGTCTGGCACTGCCACATCGTCCCCCATGCGACCAACGACGGGGTCTATCACGGAGGGATGCTGCTGGTCGTCGTGTATCCCGATGGCCTGGATCCCAAGAAGTTCCCCCTGGGGAAGCCGACGAAGATCTCCGAGGGAGGCAAGAGCGCCCTCCCGGCGGTGGCAGCGGGTGGAAGGAAACACTAGAGCGGCGCTGTGGAGGGGAGCCCTGGCAGGTTTTGTTGTCGCTCTCCTTCTCTGCCCTCACGTCCTTTGGGCCGGCGTGAAAGGGACACCCGAGGGGAAATCCAGGATAAGAGTCGGGGAACGAGCTCCCCTGGAGACCTCGGAGCTCAGGGAAGCCCACGCCTCAGGGAAGGCGATCATCCTGATGTTCGGGAACCCATGGCACTGTCTCTACTGTGAACGGACGTGGTTCAACATCAAGGAGGTCCTCCCTCGGTACGAGAACGACGTCGCGTTCGTGATGGTCGCCGCCCAGCGCGTGAAGTTCTGGGAGCCGCCCGATGAGAACGTGCGGCTCGCCAAGCGGTACGGCGTTATCGGAGAGCCGTGGGTCTTCCTCGTCGATAAAGCGGGTGTCGTTCGGAAGATCTTCGTCGGTTTCACCGAGAGAGGAAAGATCGAAGCGGAACTCACCAATCTCCTTGACCCCCTTGCGGCCCGCTAGTTGACAACGGCTCGGGCTGGGGAACGGTTGGTATGCCTTAACAGGCTACCAGGGAGTGTTTTTCTGCGCACGTCGTTGCGCGCGTGCGCACGGCTATGCCTACTAAAATCCCATGTCTTCCCCTTTTTTGACTCCTGGACGTTTGAAGCGTGTCTTGGCAAGCAAAGGGATAGGAGATTCCGTGCCTGGGTCGGCGGGTGGCATACCACTTGCTTGATATTCAGCGGGGTTCGCTGGCCGAACCCGCTCTCCGTCTGGCCTGAAAGGACGCACCGCCTGAAATCGTCATGAAGACTGGCGCGTGGCTGGGCCGCGCTGGGCTGCGACGCGGGGCAAGCGCGGGACTCATCATGCTCGCTCTTCTCCTCGTGGTCCCGTTGGCTGTGGCTCTTGCCGCGGAAACGCAGGTTACCCCGGCGCCGTCAGCACCCCCCGACTACCGGAGCTTCTTCGGCGGGAACGCCCGCCTCGTCATCTGGATCGTCGCCCAGGTCCACCTGATGTTCGGCGCCTTCGTCCTGGGGGTGCCGATCTTCGCCTCGATCGTGGAGATCATCGGCTGGCGCACCGGCGACCCCCGCTACGACCGGCTGGCCCATGAGTTCACCGCTCTGCTCTCCGCCGCCTTCTCCACCACGGCGGCCTTCGGCGGGCTGCTCGTCTTTTCCCTCGTGGGCCTCTATCCGAAGTTCATGGCCTTCCTCACCTCGATTTTCCACACGACCTATTACATCTACGCTCTCCTCTTCTTCGCCGAGGGCTTCACCCTCTATCTCTACTATTACGGCTGGGACCGGATGCGGGGCCCGTGGAAGGGGCTCCACGTCCTCCTGGGAATTCTCCTGAACCTCTGGGGGACGGTGCTCATGCTGCTGGCCAATGCCTGGGCTTCGTACATGATGGCCCCCTCCGGGATCGACAAGGAGACCCTCCGGTTCGTCGGGACCACGTGGCAGGCCGTGGCGAATCCCCTCTGGATTCCGTTGGCGATCCACCGCTTCATCGCCAACATCGCCTTCGGGGGCTTCATCGTGGGAGCCTACGCCGCGATCAAGTTCCTGGGGGCCAGGAGCGCGGCCGAGCGCGCCCACTACGACTGGATGGGGTACGTGGGGAACTTCGTCGGCCTCGCGGCCCTGATCCCGCTCCCCTTCGCGGGTTACTACCTGGGCCGGGAGGTCTACTCCGCGAGCCCCGTCATGGGGAACAACATGATGGG
>JACQWA010000360.1 GCA_016209425.1 Candidatus Rokuibacteriota bacterium | reverse complement strand
GAGGGGGGCTTCGCCCCCCATCCGACGCCCCGCGGCAGAGCCGCCCCCTCGCTCCGCTCGGGGCTTCGGGGGCTGCCTCCCCCCATGGACAGCTTGCGCTGGCAAAGCCAGCGCTCGAACACGCGTGAGGTGGTTCGAATGAGCTTGCGGTATCTGGTCGGCCGGGTCGGCCTGGCGCTGCTCTCGCTCTGGGGGGTGACGGTGCTGGCGTTCGTGGTCCTCCGGGTCATCCCCGGCGACCCCGCCCTCCTCATGGCCCCCGTGGGAGCGAGCCAGGCCGACATCGCCGAGATCCGCGCCCAGTTCGGCCTCTCCGGTCCCATCTGGCTTCAGTACGTGGCCTGGGTCTGGGGGACCGTGCGCGGCCGGTTCGGCAAGTCGCTTTGGCTCCAGCAGGACGCCATCCGGGTCATTCTCGAGCGGCTGCCCGCGACCTTGGAACTTGCCCTCGCGGCCCTCGCTCTCGCCGTGCTGGGGGGCATCCTCCTCGGCGTGCTGTCGGTGCTCTGGCGCCGGACCTGGTTCGAGTCGGCGACCCTCGGCGCGGGCACCCTCGGCATCTCCATCCCCAACTTCGTCTGGGGGCTCCTCTTCATCGTCCTCTTCGGCGCCCTGCTCCGCTGGCTCCCGATCTCCGGAAGGATCGCCCCGGAGCTCGAGACAGTGCCCTTCACCGGGTTCCTGATGGTCGATACGCTGCTGCGGCGGGACCCGGGGGCCTTCGGGTCAGTGGTCGCCCATCTCATCCTTCCCGCTGCGGCGCTGGCGCTCCCGCTCCTGGCGGTCGTCTTCCGCGCCGTCCGATCCGACCTCCTGACTGCCGTCCAGGAAGAGTACGTGGTGATGGAGAAGATGAAGGGCCTCGGCGAGCTCCGCATCATCTTCTGGCGAGCGCTCAAGAACGCCCTGATCCCGACAGCCACCCTGGTGGGGGTCCAGTTCGGCTTTCTGATCGGCGGCACCGTCCTGATCGAAACGATCTTCTCCTGGCCTGGGATCGGCCAGCTCACCCTGGCGGCGTTCCAGTACCGGGACTTTCCCCTGATCCAGGGGATCGTGGTCGTCTACGCGGTCACGGTCATCCTGACCAATTTCCTCGTGGACCTCGGCTACGCCTTCCTGAACCCCCGGGTCCGCTACGCATGAACTCAAAGCTCCTGGGAGGCGTCGTCATCGGCCTGCTCCTCTGCCTGGCGGCGCTCTTGGCCCCGTGGCTCACCCCTCGCGATCCGAACCGCCAGGATCTCTCGGCCATCCGGCGGCCGCCCGTCTGGATGGGCGGGGCGTGGGACCATCCACTCGGGACCGACAGCCTGGGACGGGACCTTCTCTCGCGTCTCCTCTGGAGCGCGCGGGTGGCGGTGGTCGTGGCCATCGGGGCCACGCTCTGCGCGGCAGTGATCGGAACCCCGGTCGGCCTGGTGTCCGGGTATTTCCGCGGTCGGGTCGACACGATCCTGATGCGCGTCGTGGATGTGTGGATGTCCATCCCGGCCGTGCTCCTGGCGATCGCCCTGATGGCGGTCCTCGGCGTCGGGCTCCTCAAGGTGATCCTGGCGATCGTGCTGGTGGACTGGACGCGCTTCGCCCGGGTGATCCGGGGCGAGGTGCTGGCCCTTCGGGAGAGGGAGTTCGTGGAGGCCTCGCGGGCGATCGGGCTGGGACCGTTCCGCATCATGGCGGAGGAACTGCTCCCCAATCTGGTGCCGCTCCTGATCGTCCTCGCCTCGCTCGAGATGGCGATCGCCGTGGGCGTCGAGGCGCTCCTCTCCTTCGTCGGGCTCGGCGTGGAAGCGGCGGTCCCATCCTGGGGAAGCATGATCGCCGAGGGGCGCGGCTATCTCCTCGTGGGGTGGTGGGGAATGACCCTCCCGATGCTCGCGCTCGTGGTCACGGTGGTAGGCTTCAACCTGCTGGGGGAGGGGCTCCGGGAGCGCCTGGATCCCCGCCTCCGCACCGAGGCGGCCCGCTGATGCTCCTCCAGGTCAAGGACCTGACGGTCCGCTACGGCGAGCACGTCGCGGTGTGGGACGCCGGGTTCACCCTCGGGGAAGGGGAAGTCCTCGGGCTCGTGGGCGAGTCCGGGGCGGGGAAGTCCACCGTCGGGCGTGCCCTCCTGCGCCTTGTGCCCGAGCCCGGCAGGATCGTCTCCGGGGCGATCACGTTCAAGGGGCGCGACCTTCTCCCCCTCAGCGAGGCCGAGCTGCGGGCGCTCCGAGGCGCCGAGATCGCCCTGATCCCGCAGGATCCCCTCGCCGCGCTGAACCCCGCGTTCAGGATCGGGCTCCAAGCCACGGATGCTCTCGCCCTTCACCGGGGGCTTTCCCGCCGGGAAGGCCAGGGCGTGATGGCCCGCCTCCTGGCCCGGATGGGGATTCCCGATCCGGAGGACGCCCTGCGGCGTTATCCCCACGAGCTCTCCGGCGGGATGCGCCAGCGGGTGCTCATCGCCATCGCGTTCTCGTGCGGCCCAAGCCTGCTCATCGCCGACGAGCCCACCACCTCGCTGGACGTGACGACCCAGGCCCAGATCCTCAGGCTCCTCGCCGGGCTCAGGAGCGAGACCGGCGTGGCGACCTGCTTCATCACCCACGACCTCGGCATCGTCGCTCATCTCACGCACCGCGTGGCCATCCTCTACGCCGGCTGTCTCGTCGAGCAGGCCCCGACGGAGACGATCCTCGCGGCTCCGCGCCATCCGTACACACGCGCGCTCGTCCGGTCCCTCCCGCTCGACGGCCTCATGCCGGCCTTGCGGGAATCCCCGCGGGCCTGCCCGTTCAGCCACCGCTGTCCGGAGCGCATGGCCATCTGCGACACGGCTCATCCGCCGGTGAAGACCGTGGGGGCGGGCCACCAAGTCGCCTGCCACTTGTACTGACATGCCGGCTCTCCTCGAGGTCCAGAACCTCAAGACGCATTATCGACTGGGCGGGTGGCTCAGCCGGCGGAGGATCCTCCGCGCCGTGGATGGAGTCGACCTCACCCTGAAGTCGCAGCAAACATTAGCGGTGGTGGGGGAGTCAGGCTCCGGGAAAACCACTCTCGGCAGGACGATCTTGCGCCTCCTCGAGCCCACGGAGGGGAGGATCGTCCTCGACGGCCAGGACATCTCCCGGCTCTCCCAGCCCCGACTCCGTCCGCTCCGCCGCAGGATGCAGATCGTCTTCCAGCATCCCTATGCTTCACTCAACCCGCGCAAGCGCGTCGGCCAGATCGTCGCCCAGCCGCTTCGGATCCACCAGGTCCCCGGCGATCACCGCCGGCAGGTGGCGGAACTTCTGGAGCGCGTCGGACTGCCTGCGTCGGCGGCGGACCATTATCCCCACGAGTTCTCAGGCGGCCAGCGCCAGCGGATCGCCATAGCGCGCGCTCTGGCGTTGAGGCCCGACCTGATCGTGCTGGACGAGATCACCTCCGGCCTCGACGCCACGGTGAAGCTCCGGGTCCTGGCGCTCCTCAGGGAGCTTCAGGCCGACTTCCGGCTCGCCTATCTCTTCATCTCCCACGACCTGTCCGTCGTGCGATCCCTCAGCGACCGCGTGGCGGTCATGTACCTGGGCCGGATCGTGGAGGAGGCCCCGACCGAGATGCTCTTCGAGCGCCCGCTCCACCCCTACACTCAGGTGCTCAAGGCCTCCATTCCCGAGCCGGCCAATCGCGGGAGCTGGAATCCGCCGGTCCTGGTGGGCGACGCGCCGAGCCCCGTCAACATTCCGCCAGGCTGCCGGTTCCACCCCCGCTGCCCTCTCGCCCAGGCCGTCTGCCGTGAGGCGGAGCCCGAGCTCCGGGAACTGGCCCCGGGGCGCCGGGTGGCGTGTCATCTGGCGGAGGCACCCCCCGTCCTCGCCCGGGACGATGTTTCAGCCTGACGTCGAGACTTTAAACCGTGACCTCCTCGATCAGCGACAGCTCGAGGGGATGCGCTGGACGCTCGAGCGTGCCCGCGCCAACCCCGCCTACCACCGTCGGCTCGGAGGGGTTGAGCCGGGGGATATCCGCTCGCTGAAGGACTGGGAGCGGCTGCCCTTCCTGACCAAAGAGGAGCTGCGCGACGCCTACCCCTTCGGCCTCGCCTGCGCGCCGAGGGCCGAGTTCCTCCGGATCCACATGAGCTCGGGCACGACCGGGAACCCGATCCTCAACCCGTACACCCAGGCCGACATCGCCCAGTGGGGCGAGGTCATGGCACGCTGCTATCAGGCGGCGACGGTGACGGCCCGCGACGTGATCCAGATCACCCCCTCCTTCGGTCTCTTCACCGGAGGCTTCGGCTTCCACTACGGCGCCGAGCGCCTGGGAGCGATGGTCATCCCGATCGGGGCCGGCCGCAGCCTCCTCCAGCTCAAGCTGATGAAGGACCTCCGCGCGACGGTCCTCACCGCCATTGCGACCTATCCGCTTCGCCTCATCGAGGTCGCGCGGGAGGAGAAGTTCGACCTTGGCGACCTCTGCCTCCGCGTGGCGCTCTTGGGGTCGGAGATGTGGTCGGATCCACTGCGAGCCCTGATCGAGCGGGAGCTCCGGCTCAAGACGTTCGACATCGTCGGGATGACCGAGACCGGCGGCCCCGGCATGGGGATCGACTGCGAGGCCCGCGCCGGGATCCACCTCTGGGAGGATCACTTCTACGCCGAGATCGTCGAGCCCGGGAGCGGGCAGGTCGTCCCCGACGGCACCGAAGGGGAACTGGTGATCTCCACGCTCACCCGGGAAGGGCTCCCGCTGGTCCGCTACCGCACCCACGACCTGACGCGCGTGGTGAGCCGGGAGCGCTGCGACTGCGGGCGCACGCACCTCCGGATCGACCGCCTGCGCGGCCGCACCGACGACATGGTCGTCTTCAAGGGGGTCAACTTCTACCCCCGCCAGGTCGAGCAGCTCATCCTTCAGACCGAGGGCGTGAGCCACGAGTACCAGCTCCGGCTCGACCGCGGCGAGGGGGGAGATCGCATGACGCTGTTGGTCGAGGTAAGAGCCGAGTTCAGCGCGGAGGAAGGGGAACGGCTCAGGCGGAAGCTCCGCGACCTCCTGGGGCTCAGCCCCGAGATGCGCTTTGTGAAGGAGGGCGAGATTCCCCGCCCGGTCGGCAAGGCCGTCCGCGTCTTCGATCAGAGGAGGACACCATGAAACTCTTCACGGCAGTCGTCACAGCGCTGGCGCTGGCCTCGGCCGGCGCCGCCGAGGCCCAGACGGTCCTGAAGTATGCCACCCAGCTTCCGAAGACCCATCACCTCACGAAGGCGGACTACCGGTTCGCCGAGCTCGTGGAGGAAAAGAGCGGGGGGCGGCTGAAGGTGGAGGTCTATCCCGCCGGCCAGCTCTACTCAGGGCCCTCGCTGGTCAAGGCGGTCACCTCGGGGGCGATCGAGATGGGGATCGTCTACGGCGGCGCCTGGACCGGCCCTCTCCCACTGATCGACCTGTTCGACATCCCGTTTCTCTTCGGCGACTACGGGGCGGTCCAGCGGGCGCTCCGGGGACGGACGGGCGAGCTGCTCCGGACCGAGATGGAGAAGCGGGAGGTGGCGAAGTACACGACCCTCGCCAACGCTTCCTACTCGATCTGGCCGGTCATGATCAACCTGAAGTCCTGGAACGCGTTTCCGGCAGACCTCAAAAAGGTGCTCGAGGAGGCGGGCGCCGCCCACGAGGGGATGACCTTCGCCAACGCCGCCGGGGAGGACGACGAGAGCATCAAGCTCCTCCGGAAGCGGCAGGAGGTGGTCCACGTCCTGACGGCCGAGGAACGGGCGGAATGGGCCAAGCGCATGGACGCGGTCCGGGCCGAGTGGCTGAGCCGCGCCGGGAAGGAGGGCGGCGACGTGCTCAAGTGGATCGGCGAAGGGTGGTAGCGTGATCGACCGCTGGCTCGAGCGGCTGGCGCTCCTCGGGGGCGTCCTTCTCGTGACGGTCTCGGGGCTGATCGGCTACGAGGTCGTGGCGCGCTACCTCTTCAACGCGCCCACCACCTGGATCCTCGACGTGTCGATCTACCTGACGATGGGGGCGACCTTCCTCGCCGCGGGCCACACGCTTCGCGCCGGCGCGCACATCCGGATGGACCTCAAGCTCCCCCAGACGCTGATCAGCGCGCTCGCCGCGTCAGGCATTGGCCCCCTGACCTTCATCCTGGCGGTCTCTATGATCTTCCTGTTCCTCGGGGATTTCCTCGAGGTCGTGTCGATCACGCTGATCACGCTCCCGTCATCTATCCGATTCTCAAGACCATGCAGATCGACCCGATCTGGTTCGCGGTGATCATGACCATCATGATGGAGTTCGCGCTGATCACGCCGCCCGTGGGGCTGAACCTGTTCGTCATCACCGGCCTTCAGCCCGGCACCACCTGGGAGGAGGTGTTCCGGGGCACGCTCCCGTTCATGGTCCTGATGGCGCTCACGCTGGTCCTCGTCATCGCGTTCCCGTCCCTCAGCACCTGGCTCCCACGGTACGTCCGGTGAGGCGCGCGGGCGATCTCGACTCGCTCTTCCGGCCACGGAGCGTGGCGGTGCTCGGCGTCTCCCGCAACCCCGCCAAGCTCGGCCACCGCCTGCTGAAGAACGTTCTGGACTACGGCTTCGCCGGTTCGGTCTTCCCGGTCAACCCCAGCGGCGAGCCGATTCTTGGCCTCCCGACCGTCGCGAGCGGGACCGACCTCCCGTCCGACATCGACCTGGCCCTCGTGAGTCTCCCCGGTCCGGAGGTGCTGCCGGCCGTCAGACTGCTTGCGGCGCGAAGGGTCAGGGTGGCGGTGATCCTCTCCTCAGGGTTTGGCGAGGTGGACGCCGAGGGGCGCGTGCTTCAAGCCGAGCTTCGCGCGACGGCGTCGGAATCAGGGATGAGACTCGTAGGACCGAATTGTATGGGCGTCTATTCCAACCCCGGACGCTTGAACGGCACCTACTTCTTGGATTTGCCCCGGACAGCGGGCGGCATCAGCGTCGTCTCTCAGAGTGGCGCCTATGGTGGGCTGATCATCCGCCACCTGGGCTCCTTGGGCCTCGGGCTCTCGAAGTTCCTCAGCATCGGCAACCAGGTCGATCTGGAGGTTGCCGACCTGCTCGGCTACCTGGCTGAGGACCCGGAGACGACGCTGATCGCCGCCTTCATCGAATCGGTGCGCGACGGCAAGCGCTTCGTCGAAACCGCGCGTCGTGCCACGGACCGAAAGCCCGTTGTCGTGCTGAAGGCCGGCCGCACCGAGGCCGGACGGCGAGCCGCGGGCTCCCACACCGGGGCGCTGGCCGGAACCTTCGAGGTCTATCAGGCCGCCTTCCGGCGCGCCGGCATCGTCGCCTGCGGGGAGACGGAGGAGTTTTTCGACGCCATCCAGTGCTTGGCCAAGCCTCGGCGGAGTTTCCCCACGGGGAGGGGAGTGGCGATCGTCACAGTCTCGGGGGGCCCCTCGGTGATTGCCGCGGATGCGGCCGAGGCCCTCGGCCTGAGCGTGCCGGCGCTGGCTTCGGCCGTCCGCCAGCGGCTTGGGAAGCTGCTCCCATCCTTTGCCGCGATGGGGAACCCCGTAGACCTCACCCCGCAGGTGGCCCCCGCGAAGATCGCTGAGGGGGTGCGCGTGGTCCTGAGCCAGGATGAAATCGCCGGCGCCGTCGCGATCAACGTCGGGCTCGATCTCCCCGAGTTCGCCGACGGCATGATCCAGGCGTCACGTTCAGCCGACAAACCGATTGTCGCCTGTGCTGTCGATGTCCCCGGCGTGGCGGAGAAGTTTCACGCCGCGGGAATCCCAGTCTACCCAACGCCCGAGCGCGCGGTGCGCGCCTATCGGGCATTGGCGCTGGCGAACCGAGAAGCCGGGACCCTCAAGCCTCCACCCCCGGTTCCGCCTCGATTCCCCAACGCGCTTCGGCGTCTCCTCGAGACGGGCAGGGGACCCCTGCCCTATGCCTTTGCCCGCAGGATCCTCAGGACCTACGGGATTCCATTCTGCCGGGAGGGACATGCCACTTCGGCTCGGGAGACCCTGAAGGTCGCCAAGCAGTTCGGCTACCCGGTGGTGCTCAAGGCTGAGCGGCCAGGGGTCATGCACAAGACCGAGGCTCACGCCGTCCGGGTAGACATCCGCACCCCCCGTGAGCTCCGGGTTGCCCACCGGGAGATGACGACGCGGCTGGGGACGGGTCCCTTCCTGATCCAGCAACAGGTGGGGCCGGGGGTCGAGCTGCTGGTCGGGGGGAAACGAGACCCGACCTTCGGCCCGGTAGTCGTCTGCGGTACGGGGGGGATCCTGGCCGACGCCTTGGGCGATGTCTCCCTCCGCCTGGCGCCACTCGCCCTGGAAGATGCCCGGGAAATGTTAAAGGAAGGTCTGAAGGGCCGGCTGCTTCGGGGGTTCCGGGGCATGCCCCCGTGCGACCCCGAGCCCCTCGTGAAAATCCTCCTGGCGGTGAGCCATCTCCTGACCGATCACCCGCGGATCAGAGATCTCGACCTCAACCCCGTCATCGTCGCCGGCACCCGAGCCCTGGCCGTCGACGCCCTCCTGATCCTCGAGTCCTGAGGAACTTCTCCCTTTCCTTCCTTTCGCCGCCACGTCGTCCAGCGTTGTTGATCGGTAGGTTAACATAATGCCGCTTATCGGACGTACCCCCGGCCAACCACAACCGGCCTGATCCCTATCGAGAGGACGGGCTTTCGAGGCTGGCCAGGCGGGCCCGGATGTCGTCGGCCCTCCGGCTCTGAGGGAGTTCTCGCAGGATTCGGCGATAGGTGTCCAGCGCGTGATCGCGTTTGCCGGTGAGCTCCTGGGCGCGCGCGATGCTCATCAGGACTTCCTCGTAGAGGAAGTCCGTGGCCCTGACGCTGACGAGCGCTTCCTGGTAGGCCGCGAGGGCCTCAGCGTACTTCCCCTGGGCCTCCCAGGTGTAGCCGACTCCCACGCGGCAGAGAGAGGCGAGACTTCCTTTGGCCTCCTTGGCCAGGGCGAGCGTGTAAGCGTTGCGCGCGGCTTCATAGGACCCGGCCTGGTAGCGGAGGTTGCCCAGATGATACACGGCCTGCCCGACGAGCCGGTTGGACGGGTAGCGGGCGATGACTTCCTCCAACGCCCGGATCGCCGCCTCGCGTTCCGTCGCGGTGGCCTGAGGCGCCAGGGCCTCCTGGGCGCGTGTGCTGGCTCCGGCCAGCGCCTCGACCCCCCGGGACTGAACCGCGCTGTGCCACCCCCACCCGCCGAAGCCCAGGGCCAGCAGGACCAGCAGCCCGACGCCCGCGGCCAGGACCCAGCGCCACGGGCCGGCCTCGCGGAGGGCGACCCAACCGGGAAGCGCCATGCCTCAGTGCGCCGTGGGGGAGGGGGCCGATCGTTCGGGCAGCGGTCGCGCGGGCCGCGGCGTGCGCTCCACCCAGACCTCCCCTTTGACCGAGGCGCCCTCAGCGGCCGTGAAACTCCCGCTCTTGAGCGTCCCCGTGAGCGTCCCGGTGGGGAGAATCTCGACCCGCGTGGCGGCCGAGAGATTCCCGCGCACGACGCCGCCGATCACGATCGCCGTCGCGCTGATGTTGGCATCCACCTCCGCCCCCTCCCCGATGTGCACCGTGCCCGTCAGCGTGAGCTCCCCTTCGAATTTCCCCAGCACCTGGAAGTCTCCCTCGCCGCTCACCTCCCCTTTCATCACGAGGCCTTCGCCGAGGAGTCCCCCCAGTATGAGCGGCGGGAGGGCGCGCCGGTCAGGCGGGGTGGACTCGCCGCCCACACCGAGAAAACGAAGAATCGCGGAAAAGGAGCTCATTGGGGGGCGGTCAATCGAACCTCAGCCCCCGACGATACTGGCGGCCGCACCGAGGACAGCGGAGCCATCCCCGGTAGACTCGTTGAACCATGCGCCCGCAGTGAGGGCATCGCTGATAATT
>JACQWA010000358.1 GCA_016209425.1 Candidatus Rokuibacteriota bacterium | reverse complement strand
CTGCCAGCCACACCGCGGTCGTTCCTGACACGGTAAGCAGCATGAGCCAGGCGAAGCCGCGGGGGGCATCCACGTTCAATCCGACGCCGAACTGGAGCCAGAGAGAGAGGGCGAAGGCGCCGGTCATGGCGGCGACCTCCGACCATGCGTTGATCCGCCACCAGTACCAGCGGAGCAGGTACACGAGCCCGGTTCCCGCCCCGATCGCCAGCAGGAACTTCCACGCCCCCTCCACCGTCTTCAGGTTATAGGTGATGATTCCGGCCACGACCATGATGAGCAGGGTCGCCAGGCGGCCGGCGTTGGCGTAGTGCGCGGGCGTGGCGGTGCGGCGCCAGAAGCGCCGGTACACGTCGTTGACCACGTAGGACGCGCCCCAGTTGAGGTGGGTGGAGACCGTGGACATGTAGGCGGCGAAGAAGGCCGCCAGCAGGAAGCCCCGCCAGATGGGTGGCAGGTGGTCCACCATGACGCGGACGTACCCCTCCTCGGGATTCGACAGCCCCGGGTAGAGGAGCATGGAGACCAGCGCCACGAGGATCCAGGGCCAGGGCCGGAGCGCGTAGTGCGCGAGGTTGAACCAGAGCGCCGCCAGCAGGGCATGGCGCTCGTCCCGGGTCGAAAGAATGCGCTGCGCCACATAGCCCCCACCCCCCGGCTCAGCGCCGGGATACCACGAGGCCCACCAGTTGACGGCGATGTAGACGAAAAAGGTGAGCGCGGGCATCCACGCGGAGCCGGGGCCGGGCAGGAGCGCCAGCGGCGCGCCATCGGGGAACTTGGCGTCGAGAGCGGTCAGCAACGCCGCGAGGCCACCGACCTGCTTGATCGCGAACACGGCCAGGACCAGCGAGCCGGCCATGGCCAGGATGAACTGGACGAAGTCGGTGACGAGGACCCCCCAGAGGCCGGAGAGCGTCGAGTACACCGCGGTGATGACGAACAGCGCCACCGTGGCCTCCCACTTTCTCACGCCCAGGGTGAGCCCCAGGATCGTCGCCATCGCGTGGGTGACCCAGCCGATGATGATGCAGTTGATCGGGACGGCCAGATAGGCGGCGCGGAAGGCGCGCAGGAAGGCGGCCGGTCGGCCCGCGTAGCGGAGCTCGGTGAACTCGGCATCGGTCATGACCTCGGCGCGCCGCCACAGCCGGGCGTAGAAGAAGACCGTGAGCATCCCGCTCATCACAAACGACCACCAGAGCCAGTTCCCCGCGATCCCGTGCTTGACGGTGAGCCCCGTGACGGCGAGCGGCGTGTCGGCGGCGAACGTGGTCGCCACCATGGAGGTCCCGGCCAGCCACCAGGGGATCCGGCGGCCGGAGAGGAAGTACTCCTCGGCACTCTTGCCGGCTCGCCCGGAAAAGGCGAGACCGACGGCGAGCGAAAGGGCGAAGTACAGGACGATGATGAGCCAGTCGAGCCCCGTGAGGATCACCGCTTGACTCGGAGGGGGGCTTACGCCCCCCTTCCGAACCTCCCCCCTGGATTGCGCGGGTCAAGCCCGCGCTCGAGCACGATCGGGAGCCGCACGGTTTACTCGCCCTGGAGGCCGGGGAGAACGGGTTGCGGGCCTTTGCCCTCGATCCCCTCCAGCTTGGCCTCCACCCGGTTCAACCCGGCGGCCGCCTCCTCGTACTTGTTCCGGGCGTTGGCCAGGTGCTTGCCGATGACCTCGAAGGCCTCACGGAAGGTTTCGAGGTCTCCCCGAAGGCGGATGAGCCGCGCCTGGATCTCCTGGGCGCCGCGTTCGATCTGGAGCCCGCGCAGGCCCAGCACGATCACGCGCAGGTAGGCGTAGAAGCTGTTGGGCGAGACGGGGATGACGCGGCGACCGAGAGCGTAGGCCGCCACGGACTCCTCCTCGGCGGCTTCGTCCTTCACGATGATCTCGTAGTAGACGTTCTCGGCGGGGATGTACATGAGGGCGAAGTCGAAGGTCCCCTCATCCGGCAGGATGTATTTCTTCGCGATCTCCTCCACCCGGGCCTTGACGTCCCGCGCGAAGGCGCGCCGCTGCTGCCGGCGCCTGTCCTCGTCGGTCTCCTCGAGCATCCGGCGGAAGTTCTCCAGGGGGAACTTCGCGTCCACGGGGACCAGCCGATCCCCGATCTTCACGGCCGCGTCCACGCGGTCCCCGGTGGAGAAGGCGTGCTGGAGGAGGTAGTGCTCCCGCGGGAGCATCTGGGCCAGGAGGTTTTCGAGGAAGGTCTCGCCGAGCCCGCCCCGGACTTTGGGCGATTTGAGGATCTGCTCGAGGCCGGCGATGTCCCTGCCGATGTCGAACACGCGCTGCGTCGCTTCGCCGAGCTTGCCCAGGCTGCCCTGCACGGCCCCGACCACCTGGGTCACGTGCTGGAGCTGTTGCTGGACGCCGGTTCCCACCTGCCCCATCTGAGCCGTCATCTGGGTCGTGAACTGGTGCAGCTCCTGTCTCACGGAGGCAAGGGTGTCGGCCTGAGCCTGGTGGGCTTCGCTCCGGGCCGCCTGGATTTCGCGCTGGAGCAGGAGCAGCGCCTGGTCCGGCTGGCCCTTGGCGGTCTCGAGCTCCCTCAGCCGGCCCGTGGTTTTCACCAGCGCCCAGGCCGTGAGGACCACCGCCGCCGCCAGAACGATGAGTCCCAGCGTCGTCCAGTCGGGCATCACGCCCTCCCCTTGTTCGAGCGCGCACCTGCGGCCCGGGTACCCGGCCCGCGCAACCGTTGGGGGAGGCCTCGGAGGGGGCCGGGCCCCGCGCCCGCAGGGCGTGGGCGGGGGCCCCCTCCGACGTTCTTCCAGTGACGGCAGACCCCGCGCAGGCCGCAGGGCGCGCACACGACGAGATCGCGGCGGTCGCGGCAGTCCCCCGACATCCGCTTGTGGCAGAGCGAGAAGTCGTACTTGACCGGGTCCTCGGCGTCCAGGAGTCGCAGCCGCGTCGTGATCTCCGCCGCCATCCGCCAGCTGCGGCTCCTCCGGCGGGTCAGCCCGATGGCGCGCGACATGTTCTCGACGTGGGTGTCCACGGGAATTATCAGCTTGGATGGCGGAATTTCACGCCAGGTCCCGAAGTCAGGCGGCACGCGCCTGACCATCCAGCGAAGGAAGAGATGGAGCCGCTTGCAGGGCCCGCCTCGGGACGGCCGTGGGAACAGATGGCGGTAGCCGCGGGACAGCCGACCCCGCGGGAAGATCGCCGTCAGGTCCTGGGTGAGGAACCCGTCGACGAACCGTTCGAGCGCCGGCCCCACGTCGGGATCTCGATCCGAATACCCGGCCACAAAATAGGCGCGGAGCGACCCGTAGCGGACAAGGAGCCGCTGGGAAGCCAGGCAGAACGCCGCAAGGTCGCGGGGGCGATTGAAGCGGTAGTGAAAGCCCTCGAAGCGCGTTCCGTCTTTTTCGGGGTCGAAGCTCAGGATGAACCGGTGGGGCGAGGGTCCCATGCAGGCGAGAGCCCGGTCGATCCACGGGGCAAAGAGGTCAACGCGGCCGTAGGCGAGGCACGCCGCCAGGAGCGCCGCGACCTCCCGATCGGCGGGGTCGGAATATCGGAGAGGGAACCGGATGGCGTCCTTCTCGATTCGAGCGGCCCAGTCGAATTCCTGGTACAACCGCTCGAGCGGAGCCCGAAGTCGCAGGGCAGAGGTCATCGGCCCTCATCATAGCATGAGCGCTTGATTTCCCCCGGGTAGGGTTGCTAGCATAAGGTGCTTTTCATCCATGCCACACGGCGGAGGAGCCTTATGAAGCGAGCGTTTTCCTGTGCGCTGGCGATTGTCCTGCTCGGTTCCCTGGCCTCTCTCGGCCTGGCCGCCTACCCCGAGCGACCGGTCAAGATGATCGTGCCCTGGGCCGCCGGCGGGGACACCGATGCGATCAAGCGGGTGTGGGCCGAGATCGCCAAGAAGTACCTGCCGCAACCGATCATCATCGCCAACATCACCGGGGCCTCGGGCACGAAGGGGGCCAAGGAGGCGAAGGGCGCTCCCCCGGACGGCTACACGATTTACTCTACTCACGATTACATCCACACGACCTACTACACGGGCGTGTCCGATGTGAGCTATCGGGACTTCGAGCCGATCTGTCTCACCACCTCCACTCCCTCCATCCTTGCCGCGAGCCCAAATTCCCCCTGGAAGTCTATGAAGGATCTCCTCGAGGACTCCAAGAAGCGCCCGGGGGAGATCAAGGTCGGAGCCACGCTGGGTTCCACGAGCCACTTTTTCCCGGCCATGATTGAGCGCGAGGCAAAGGTCAAATGGAAGTACGTCTCCTACGAGGGGACCGCCCCGCGCATGACGGCGCTCATGGGGGGGCATATCGAACTCGGCGAGACCAACCTCACGCAGCTCGACAAGGTGAAGGCGGGCCAGATGAAGCTCCTGGCCATCGCAACCGACAAGCGCCACCCGGAGGTTCCCGACCTGCCGACCCTGAAGGAGCTCGGGATCAATGTGACCTATGCGGTGAACCGGGGGTTCGTGGCCCCCAAGGGGACTCCGGAGGAGGCGCTCGCCAAGATGGAGGAGGTCTGCGCCAAGGTCGCCAAGGACCCCGCCTTCGCCGATGCCATGAGGAAACAGGGGACCGACGTGAGCTTCCTGGGCCGGAAGGCGTACCGGGACTTCCTCGAGAAGAACGATACCCTGAACGCCGAGCTGGCCAGCGCCCTGGGGTACACCCGCAAGAAGTAGCCTGATGCACCGGGACGCAGTGGTTGGGGGGCTCCTGGCCCTGCTGAGCCTCTTTCTGCTCTGGGAGACCCGGGAGATCCCCCACCCCCCGCTCATCCCCATCGGCCCCGCCTTCTATCCCCGCGCTGTCCTCTCCGTCTTTCTCTTGCTGAGCCTGCTGCTGCTGATCTCGGGCCTGCGCGCGCCCCTCAGGGTGCGGGCACGGGATTGGAGCCGATGGTTCTCTCGCTACCGGGTAATTCTCGCCTCCTTCCTCCTGTTCGGCCTCTACGTCCTCGCCCTGCCGTTTGCCGGATACCTCCTCTCCACGACCCTCTTCACCGCCGCCATGCAGTGGGTGCTCGGCCGCCGCGGGTTCCGACGCTTCCCCGGAATCCTGGTCGTCGCGGTGGGAACGTCGCTGGGAACGTACGTGGTCTTCCAGCTCTATCTCCACGTCCTTCTTCCCCGGGGCGCCCTGTTCCAGTAATGGGCCTGTGGACGCCTTCCTGAACGCCGCCCTCGCCATCTTCGACCCCCAGACGTTTGTCTATATGGGGGCCGGGGTGGTGGCCGGGCTCCTCGGCGGGGCGATCCCGGGGGTGACCATCACGATGACCGTGATCCTGGTCCTTCCCTTCACCTTCGGGATGACCCCGCTCCAGGGCCTCGCCACCATGATCGGGGTCTACGTCGGCGGGGAGTCAGGCGGGCTGATCTCGGCCACCCTCCTCGGCATCCCGGGGACCCCGTCTGCCATCGCCACGACCTTCGAAGGCTTTCCCATGGCGCGCAAAGGCGAGGCGGGCCGAGCGGTGTGGCTCGGGATCTGGGCGTCCTTGCTCGGCGGGCTGCTGGCGGGGATTCCCCTGGTGGTGGGGGCCCTTCAGCTTGCCGCCCTGGCCGTCAAGTTCGGTCCCTGGGAGTACTTTTCCCTCTTCGTCCTGACCCTCACCATCGTGGCGAGCCTCTCGGAGCAATCGCTCCTGAAGGGCCTGCTCTCGGGGGTCTTCGGTCTTCTCGTCACCGCGATCGGTGCCGATCCGCTCATGGGGGTCGCCCGGTTCACGTTCGGGACCGATTTTCTCCTCTCTGGGTTCCCGTTCCTCCCGGTCCTCATCGGCATCTTTGCCTTCTCCCAGCTCATGAAGGATGTCGAGGACATGGGGAGCGGAACAGCGGGCCCGCTCCTCAGAAGGCACGTGAACTTGAGGGTGAGCCACCTCAGGGTGATCGGCGAGATCTTACGCCAGCCCTGGAACCTCGTCCGGTCCACCCTGATCGGGCTCTGGATCGGCATCCTCCCCGCCGTGGGGGGGTCGGCGGCGAACATCATGGCCTACGACCAGGCCAAAAAGTTCTCCAAGCAGCCGGAGAAATTCGGCACCGGGATGTCCGAGGGCATCATCGCCAGCGAGTCCTCGAACAACGCCAACATCGGCGGTTCGCTCATCACGATGATGGCCTTCGGGATCCCCGGGGACGCGGTGACCGCAGTCATGCTCGGCGCCCTGATCATCCACGGGATCCAGCCCGGCCCCCTCTTCGTCACCACCCACACGCCCGTGGCCTACGGGATGTTCGCCGCCTACTTCCTGGCCCACCTCCTGACCGTCGTCGTAGAGTGGGTCCTCCTGCGGTATTTCCTCCGCGTCATGCTCGTGCCTCAGCCGATCCTGATCCCGATCATCCTGGTCCTGTGCGCCCTCGGCTCTTTCGCGCTCAACAACATCATCGAAAACGTCTGGACCTTTTTCTTCTTCGGGATCATCGGCTACCTCATGGTCAAGTTCGGCTTCCCGCTGGCCCCGATCATCCTCGGGGTGGTGCTGGGGGATCAGCTCGAGGTCAACTACGTCCGCGCCGTGATGACCGACGCCGACCCCTGGCTCTTCTTGACGCGGCCGATCTCAGGGGCGCTCCTCGTCCTGTCGGTGGTCTCGGTCGCCTTTGCTCTCTGGCAGCGCAGGCGCCGCCCGGCTGCTCCGGCGGAAGCCGAAGCCGAGATGTGACGGGAGGCTCACCCTGACCCGTGTAGGCGTTGTCGGGCTAGGAACGATCGGTCGTCAGATCTGTCTCGCCGTTGAGGCGGGGATCCCGGGAGTCTCCCTCGCGGGAGCCGCGGGAAGAGACCGGGCAAAGGCCGAGGTCTTCCTGGGCACTCTGCCCTCGAAACCTCCGTTCCTCTCCACGGAGGAACTGATCCAGGCCTCCGACCTGGTCATCGAGGCGGCCACGCAGGCGGCCCTGCGCCTATTCGGGCCCGCCGTGCTCTCGGCCGGCAAGCACCTGATGGTCCTCTCGGTGGGCGGGCTGCTCGGCGTTCTGGACGAGTGGACCCGGCTGGCGGAACAGCACGGGTGCCGGATTCTGGTCCCTTCCGGCGCCATTGCCGGGCTCGACGGGGTCAAGGGCGCCCGGGAGGGCGCCGTGACCGCGGTCGCCATGGAGAGCCGGAAGCCGCCGCGGGGGTGGGCGGGGGCGCCCTATATCGAGGCGAAGCGAATCGACCTGGAGGCCATCCGGGAGGAGACGCTGATCTTCGAGGGGACGGCCGCCGAGGCATGCCAGGCCTTCCCCGCCAACGTCAACGTGGTCGCCGCGCTCTCGCTGGCCGGGATCGGGCCCGAGCTGACCCGGATCAAAGTCTTCGCGGTCCCGGGGCTGGCGCGCAACACGCATCGGATCACGCTGGAGGGGGAGTTCGGCCGGCTCCAGATCCAGGTCGAGAACGTGCCCTCGGAAAACCCCCGCACCGGCAAGCTCTCCTACCTGTCGGCGATTGCCCTGCTCCGGGACCTCGGGTCCACGCTCAGGGTCGGGACTTAAGCTTTCTCGGAGGGGGGCCACCCAGGCACCCCCACGCCTTCGGCGTGGACGCCCGGGTACCCGCCCCTTCCGACTCCTCCCCCCGTTGAGATTGCGCAGGCCGGGTACCCGCGGAGCGGGTGCGCGCTCGGACAGGCTCGGAGTCATGCTACGGGTGTAGTTCCCTGAGCTCCCGCCTGTGCTCCTCCAAGTGGCGCCGAGCAGCCGCTTCGCTCGCGGGAGAGAGCCATCGGACCTGCCCGAAGCGCGAGAGGGCGGATCTCAAATGCGCGATGTCCAGGTCCCCCTGCTCGTTGTGGTGGGGAAGATGGCGCACCTTCGTCCCATCTTCGGCGATTTCGACCACCGCGAATGCTGAATCAGGCAGCCCGTTGATCCTCCCTCTGGACCATTCCTCCGCAAGGAGGGGGGCCGCCAGGGCGAAAGCGAGGAGCGACAAGGCGGGAAGCAAGAATCGCATGGTCGTCACCTCCCCTTTCAGTATGGCGAAGGTGCGACATGAGGCAATGTCCAATAGATGATACGCGTTGAAGGTCGGCGGGACGGCTTTGCCTGGCTACTTCCAGGAATCCACCGCGGCTTTGCGCGCCCGGTAGACGTTCATCGCCTGGCTCAGCCTCGTCATCTCGAATATCTGCAGGACGTCCCCCCGCAGGGCGCACAGCCTGAGGTCGCCCCCGGCCTGGCGGGCGCGCTTCATGGCGCGCACCAGCTCGCCCAGGGCCGAACTATCGAGGTACGAGACGCCGCCCAGGTCCACGACGAGCTTGGTCTTCCCCTCGTCGATCAGGCCCTTCAGCGTCTGCTCGATCTCGGGGGCGGCCGCCATGTCCAGCTCCCCCTCAGGGATCACCACGGTGACCTGATTT
>JACQWA010000357.1 GCA_016209425.1 Candidatus Rokuibacteriota bacterium | reverse complement strand
GGGTCGGACCACGCGTCAGCGCCGACGCTTGTCGTCCGTGAGACCGGTCCGGCCGCCGCGCCCAAACCGCGGCTCCTCGACTGCGTGCGCGAGGCCGTCCGGTCCCGCCACTCTAGCCGCCGCACCGAGAAGGCGTACGTTCACTGGATCAAGCGGTACATCTTCTTCCACGGCAAGCGCCACCCGGCTGAGATGGGCGCGGCCGAGGTCACCGCGTTCCTGACATCTCTCGCCGTCCGCGACAAGGTCGCGGCCTCCACCCAGAACCAGGCGCTGAGCGCCCTGCTGTTCCTGTATCGCGAGGTGCTCGGCGTCGAGCTGCCGTGGCTCGACGACGTCGTCCGGGCCAAGCGGCCTCAGTACCTGCCCGTCGTGCTCACGCGCGACGAAGTGCGCGCCGTCCTCCAGCGGCTCGACGGTGTCCCACGGCTCATGGCCATCCTCCTGTACGGTGCGGGACTTCGCCTGCTGGAGTGCTGTCGCCTGCGCGTGAAGGACGTCGACTTCGCGACGAACCAGATCGTGATCCGCGACGGCAAGGGTCACAAGGATCGGGTGACGATGCTACCGGCCGCGGTCAAGGCCGCCCTGGCCGCCCAGATCGAGCGCGTACGCGAACAGCACCAGGCCGACCTCCGGCAGGGCGCCGGCTGGGTCGAGCTGCCAGGGGCCCTCGCGCGCAAGTACCCGAACGCCGGCCGGGAGTGGGGCTGGCAATGGGTCTTCCCGGCCACGCGCTTCTACGTGGACCGAATCACCGGCCAGCGCCGCCGCCACCACCTCCCACGAATCCGTTCTCCAGCGGGCGGTGAAGGACGCGGTCCGGGCTGCCGGGATCGTCAAGCCGGCCACGTGCCACACCTTCCGGCACTCCTTCGCCACCCACCTGTTGGAGGAGAGCCACGACATCCGTACGGTCCAAGAGCTCCTCGGCCACCAGGACGTGAGCACCACGATGATCTATACCCACGTTCTCAACCGGGGCCCGGCCGGCGTCCGGAGCCCTGCCGACCGGATGTTCCTCTCGTGATGGTGGCTCGGCAGAGCGGGCTGGCCGCGGAAGCTCCGGTGCTACCTTGCAGCGCCTCGCTGTGTAGCACGGCTAGCGACCCGGGGCGTGTCTGGCAACGTGGCGGAAACTCAGACGCCGCCGGACCTCCCCCACGTGCGGCGATCGTGCTATACAGAACTACGCAGCCGGATAAGGCAGTTCAAGAGAGATCACGTTCGCCGCACTTGGCGATCGAAGCGCACGCAGCGAGGGCTCTGATGGTTGACGGAACCGAAGACATCGCGGCAACCGTCAGCGTCGAGGAGAAGCGCATCGCCAACGAGCCAACATTGCGGGGCGGTTCAGGATGGCGCAGCCGTCGCGGCTGCCGCGTCGATCGATGTCACCCGAAATCGGAGCTTGACAGTAGCCGGTCTCATAGAAGGCCGCGGGGAGCACAGTTCATGCGTAGGGTAGTCGGGGTCGCGGTTGCGTCGTGGGCCTTCCTGATGGCCGCCGCTGCCTCGGCCCAGCCGGCCGGGACCCAGACGCTCGCCGAGATCCGCACCACACTCCGCGAGGCGAGCGCGCTCGCGGCGCCCGTCGCCGAGCCGCTGTTCCTCGAGGCGATCGCCATGGCCCAGGCCAGAGTCGGAGACGTGCTCGGGGCCCTCCAGACTGCCGCGGGCGTCGCTGATGTCTTCAAGAGCGCCGGGATAGTCGAGGCAGTCACCCGGGTTCAGGTGAAGGCGGGTGATATCCGGGGCGCGCGGCAGACCGCTTCCAGCATCAGGCACAACTGGGTGAAGGCACAGGCGCTCGTGTCAATCGCTGTGGGCCAGGCCAAGGGCGGGGACATGGCGGGCGCTGCGCAGACGTTCGGAGAGGCTCGCGGGCTCGCGATCAACTTCTCTCCCTGGGACAGGGTCAAGCTTGAGCAAGACATCGCCGCCGCCCAAGCCGAGGCCGGGAATGTCACGGCGGCGCAACGAACCGCGCGCGCAATCCCTAACGACTACGTGAAGGCCGGCGCCCTCCGGAGGATCATGGAAGTGCAGATCGAAGCCGGCGACGTGAAGGGAGCGCTGGGGACGTTCACGAGCATCCAGGAGGAGGCGGAGAAGATCAGGGCCGCGAAGGAAGTTGCGAAAGCTCAGGCGCGGAGCGGCGACGTGCGAGGCGCGCAGCAGACTGCCAGTCGGATCGCGATACCCATGTTCAGAGCGCTGACGCTTCAGGGCATCGCGCTCGCTCAGGCCGAGAAGGGGGACGTCCTGGGAGCCCTCCAGACCGCAGCCGGGATCGGAGACGACAGACCCCGGGCCGCCGGCTTGACGGAGATCGCGCTCGCCCAGGCCAAGGCGGGAGATCGCCTGGGCGCGGCCCGGACGCTCGAGCAGGCAGTTCAGGCTGTTGGCCGCGGCGGGGATGCGAATGAGCGGGCGCACTCGCTCGGGAACATCGCGGTTGCGCAGGCGACGACGGGTGACATCGCGAAGGCGCTCGAGACCGCCGCCGACCTCTCACACCCCTACTACCAGGTTCTCGTGCTGCAGGCCGTCGCCGCTGCCCGGTTAAAGGCCGGCGACCGCGCAGGTGCCACGGGGACCCTCGAACGAGCGCTCGAGGTTGCCGCTCACGCCCACCCTCAGAGCCGTGATCACGCGCTGCGTCTCATCGCGGTCGGGCAGACCGAGGCTGGCGACGTCCAAGCGGCGCTGAAGACCGCTGAGCGAATGCCTGGCGGTCCCGCGAAGGCGTCCGCGCTGCGAGCCATCGCGGCGATCCAAGCGAGAGCCGGGGACTGGCGAGGCGCGCTCGCATCGGCGGCCGGTCAGAAGTCGCCTGACGTGAGGGCGCTGGCGCTTCTCGGTGCCGCCGAGGGTGCGCTGGAGCGGATAGAGCGAGGTCGGCCGCGGTAAGGCTACCCCGACGCCGAGCCCCACGCCATGACATCCGAGAGCCCTCGTGACGCCCTCAGGCCCGACACGCAGCGAGGGTTGTGATGGTTGACGGAACCGAAGACATCGCGGCAACCGTCGGCGTCGAGGCGAAGCGCATCGCGAACGAGCCAACATTGCGCGGCGGTTCAGGGTGGCGCAGCCGTCGCGGCCGCCGTGGCGATCATCAGTCCCGGCCGCGTGTCGCCGGTGTTCGCGTCGGCCCGCGTGGCCGCGACCAAGCACCGTCCGCGGCGGCGGCCCAGTCACCGGGGGTCAGCCGCGCCGGGCATCCGTTGGCGCGTGCGTGCCGAGCACGGACTTGCGAAGTAAATCGGTAAGGCATCGAACTTGCCACTTGAGCGGCGGCTCGCGTGCGCTCGCGGCCGCCGCTCAGCGGCACGTTGGACGAACGAGCAGAGGTGGACAGCGCGATCCTGACGTGACCTGGGAGCCTCGGCTGCGCAGCAGAGGTGACGAGTGGTCAGTCGAATCGAGACAAAGGAAGCGGCCATGGCATTCGACAACAAGGCGCTGGTCCTCCGCCATCACGATGAGATCTGGAGTAAAGGCAACCTAGAAGCCGTGGACGAGATCTACGCGGCGGACTTCATAGGGCACCATCCAGGAACGCTCGACTGGATTGGAACGAACAGCGTGAAGCTAGCCGTGAGTAGGACCCGCCAGGCGTTCCCGGACTTTCGCGAGATCGTGGAGGACGTCGTCATAGAGGGTGCCAAAGTCGTGACCCGGTTCACGGCCTCGGGCACTCATCTCGGGATGCTTGGAGGCCTTTCACCGACCGGGAAGCAGATCACGATGGCGGAGATCGGGATTTTTCGCATCGCGAACGGAAAGATCGTCGAGAAATGGGGCCAGCTCGACCGTCTTGGGATGTTCCAACAGCTCGGGATCCTCCCGCCCGCGTGGCCGCCGCTGGAATTTCTCTACGAGATCGTGATGGACGCCGAAGTGCACGATCTCGGACAGACACCCGGTGGGCCTCGGCGAGTGGTGCACGTAACGGGCGGCACGTTCGAGGGGCCACGGCTGCGGGGCACAGTCCTTCCAGGCGGCGGCGACTGGCTCGTCGGTCGCGCTGACGGCTCGCGACGTCTCGATGTGCGGATTACACTCCGCACCGACGATGGCGCCCTGATATACGCACACTATCCGGGCGTGTTTCACGCGCCGCCAGATGTCTTGGAGCGGATCCAGAGCGGAGCGAACGTAGACGTCACGGAGTACTACTTTCGCGTGGCGCCGATGTTCGAGACCGGATCGCCGAAATACGACTGGCTCAATCGGATCGTCGCGACTGGAATCGGAAGACGTACCAGAACGCAGGTCGGCTACAGCGTGTATGCGATCTTGTGAGGAGCGAGGCATACGATGCTCTACATGATCATCGAGAGTTTCAAGAATGGTGATCCAGTGCCGGTGTATCGCCGCTTCCCCGATCGTGGCAGACTCGCACCGGACGGCCTGACATACGTCTCCAGCTGGGTAACAGCAGACATCGCCAAGTGCTATCAACTCATGGAATGCGAGAATCGAGATCTCCTCGGGCAGTGGATGGCCAACTGGAACGATCTGGTCGACTTTCAGGTCGTCCCCGTTATCACCTCCGCTCAAGCGGTCGAGCGCCTTGGGTCACGACTGTAGGTCGTCCAACTTCACGTTCGACCGGCCCGCCGGCTCGCATGCGCTCGCCGCGGCCGGTCAACGTGGGCGTTGACGCCGAACCGTATGAACCGCGTGCTGGCTTCAGCGGCATTAGCGTGTGCGCTTGCCTCGCCTCAAACAGCCGCAGCCGCCGAGCCGTCGCCTCGACCGTGCGAGGCGGAGACCAGAACACTGATGACCATGCAGAGCTCTTGGCCCGAACTCTATCGCGCGGCTGTCGCCCTGCCCACGCGCTGCTTTGACGGCTATTTCGCGGAGGGCATCTCGGACACCATTGTTAGAAAGATGGACGAGGACTGGGCTGGCTTCACCGCCGTGCTGTCGACGCATCCTGCCGATGAGCGCTTCATGTCGCTGGTTTTAAGATCCATCAATGCCACGCTCGACCCGAAAGACATCAAGATCGCAGGCCAGCGCGCAACTTCCGAATGTCCAGACACACTGAAGATCCAGTGTGACGCGATCTTGCAGAAAGCCGCGGAGGCTTTGCGAGAGTGATTCCTCGGTACCACGCGACGGCATGAGTGTCCTCGCCAGATACCCGAATCGCCTTGTTGTTAGTAGTGTGCTCGGCAATTGCGCCGGGTTCATGGGCTCGGCGCCTGTAGTTGCAGTCTGGGCCGTTGCGTCGGCTGAGGCGTCGCGTCTTGGCCCTTTCGGTTTCGCGGGGCTGGTATTCTGGTTCGCTTCTAGCGCCTGGCTTGTCGGGTCGGCTTATCTTATTGCGGTCGTGCCCATACTCGCCGTCGTGCGGCGCTTCGCACCTCCGGTGTATGTTGCCGTCGTCGCCTTACTCCTGGGCGCAGCCCCCGGCCCCGGCTTGTTTTTCTTTACGGGCGGTAGTTCGTCTTTTATGGGCGGTAGCTACCTTTTCGGGTCTGCGGGGCTCGCTCACGGGGTAGTTGCCGCCGTCGTTACCTGTTGGTTGGCATATTTTCGGTGGGGGCGTGAAGACTCTAACAAGTCGGGTCAGCCGCGCCCGCAAGCGGCGAGGCCGATGAGATGAATTTTGAAACCCTCATTCCGGTTATTGTCCTTGCTCTCGTGGTGTTGTCGGGATTTCGCAGGACAAGCGACTCGGAGCGAATCGTTGTTTTCCGGCTCGGTCGCCCGAACCGGCTGGCTGGCCCCGGCTTGGTTTGGATCGCCCCCCTCGTGGAAAGAGGCATTCGGATCCACATGGATGTAGCAGTTCCCGACTGGAGATCACTATCTGACGCAGACCACATGAAGAAGGCTTTGGGGCACCTCAGCAAGCCAGCCGGGCCATCAACTGACAATGCCTCGGATCCTGACCATGCGATGAGCGACTCCCCGACAAAACGATTCAAGAGGCTGTGGCTTATCGTCTTCGTCGTCTACTTTGTCGGGGCGTTGATCGCTCTTTACGTGTACTCGACCGGTGCCTTGGACTCGGTCATGCCTGATTTCCCACTTGCTGTTCTTGCCCCGGTTTTCGTCTTTCTCAGCTTACACGCAATATGTACGGGCGAGGTGGGCGGCGGGGAGGCAGGCCGAGTGCTTTGCCGGAGCAAGAACCCCATCATGTATTGGGTGTTCGTCGCCATGATCCTTTTCATAGGCATCGGTCTGCTTCTGGTGAGCATCGGCCTCATTCGGACATGAGCGCGGGCGCCAAAAGTCTAACTTTAGTTCGAGCGGACGCGCATAAAACCGCGCGCCGCTCAATAGGGCGTTGACGGCCGGAGCTTGAAGAGCGAGGAGGCATGATGGACACCCTGGACACCCTCGGGCGCGGACGGCCAATCGAAATAGGCGTGCCCGCGCCAGACTTTCACGCTGGGAGCGACGGCAAGAAGGTCGGCGGGACGCTGGTCGAGTGCGTGTCACGCGGCGACCGCGTCGACTCCGTGATCCTGGGCGTCGGGGTGAACCTGAACGTGAGGCGCGAGGCGCTCGCGGGGGCGCTCGGCGCCTAGGCCCGCCGGGCGACGTCCCTCGGCGAGGTGGCGGGCCGCGAGATCGAGCGGAACCGCTTCACCGCCGACGGGCGCGGTGCGCGAGGTGCTGACGGGCGAGGTTCGGCTGCTCGGCTGAGGAGGGCCGCGGGCAGCGGCTCACCGGCCCTCGGTGAGGTCGCGCTTCCTGGCCTCGAACTCGTTCTTGTCGATCTCGCCGCGCGCG
>JACQWA010000356.1 GCA_016209425.1 Candidatus Rokuibacteriota bacterium | reverse complement strand
CGGACACTCATCTGCAGGCCACCCAGAGCCCGCTGGATCGCCTGCCGAATCTGCCCCGCCTGCCCCCCGCCACGGGCTCGCGCACGCCGTGAGCGCCCAGGCGGCCCGCGCTGGCCGCTGGGAGCTCGCCGACGTCGTGCGCGCGCATGCGGGCACCCTCGCCGGCCTGTCCCTGGGTCAGCGCAACGTCCTGCGGGCCATCGCCCAGTGCCGCACGGCGACGCTCGGCGGCCACCGCCGGCAGTGCGAGGCCTGCGGCCATCAGGAGATCTCCTACAACTCCTGCCGCGATCGGCATTGCCCCAAGTGCCAGGGACTGGACGAAGCCCGGTGGGTCGAGGCCCAGAAGCGCGATCTCCTCCCGGTCCAATACTTCCACATCGTGTTTACCCTGCCCGCGGAGCTCCACGCCTTCTTCCGCGCCACCCCCACGGTGGCCTACCGCCTGCTCTTCGCGGCCGCGGCCAAGACGCTCGAAGAGGTCGCCCACCGGCGCCTGGGCGTCACGATCGGTTTCACCGCGGTCCTGCACACCTGGACCCAGCTGCTGCTCTACCATCCCCACATCCACTGTATCGTCCCCGGCGGGGGGCTGGACCCCGAGGAAACCCGATGGGTCCCCGCCCGCCGCGACTTCTTCCTGCCCGTGCGCGTGCTCTCGCAGGTCTTCCGCGGCAAGCTCCTCTCCAAGCTCGAAAAGGCCCTCGCCCGGGAGAAGATTCGCGCTGGCTCGGGCGAGGACCCCCATGGCCTGCTCAAGCGGGCCGCGTGCAAGAAGTGGGTCGTGTACAGTAAGCCCCCCTTCGCCGGCGCCGAGCAGGTCCTCGCCTACCTCGGCCGCTATGCCTATCGGATCGCCCTTTCCAACGATCGGCTCGTCGGCCTGCAGCACGGGCAGGTCACCTTCCGCTGGAAGGATCGCGCCCACGGTAACGCCCCCCGGCTCGCCACCCTCGACGCCGAGGCCTTCCTGCGCCGATTTCTGCTCCACGTCTTGCCCCGCCGCTTCGTCCGGATCCGGCACTATGGATTCCTCGCCAACCCGGTGCGCCAGGAGAAACTGCCCAGGGTGCGGGAGCTGCTCGGCCAGCCGGCGGGAGCTGTCGAATCGAAAGCACCAACGGAGCCGGAAGGATGGGAAGCGCTGCTGCTTCGACTCACCGGCAAGGACGTCACCCGGTGCCCGCGGTGCGGGGTCGGACACCTGCTCGTCGTCGAGGTGCTGCCCGCCCTGTCGAGACCCGGCGATCCCTCACGCCGAGCGAGGAGCCCATGACCCTCCCCGCCGCGCGCTCGGCCCCCGTGGCCTCCCCGGACACGCCCGCACTCTGTCTCCTCCTGGTCTCAACGACCCGCATCGTCTTGCCGAGCCTGTTCATCGTCGCCCCGCCAGGCTCTCGGCACGGCAGACGCTGCCACCTCTCGCCGCCCTCGCCCTGGCCCGCCGCGTTCCCGCCACTCATCTCGCTCGATCAATCCCCATAGCTGGCGTCGGTGACCGGCGTCGGCGGGCGGCTTCGTTCAACGCGCCTTTTTCGCGCATCGCGCTACCGCGCGACGACACGAAAAAGCCCTCTTCATTCGAGCGCCGCCACCAGCGGAGGAAGCGTGATCCGGCGCATCACGATCCGGACCGTCCGCGTGGCGGCTCCCTTCACCCCCACCGAGGTCACGATGATCCGGCCGTTGGTGTCGTTGAACCCCCCGCCGGTGTCCACCGCGTGGACTCTACCCGCCCGCCTGCAGGCTGTCAAGGCGCTTCGACCAGAGCGCTTCTTGACCCGTGCTGGTCCCCGGTCTAGGCTGGTCGCACCGTCGCGTTGCAAGTCAATTCCATCGTCCAAAAGGAGGCAAACAGGATGGAGGCCATCAGGACCGAAGCGAACGACACGGTCACGACGATCGTCATCGACCGGCCGGAGCGGCGAAACGCGGTCGACGGCCCCACCGCCAAGGCCCTCGCCGACGCCTTTCGGGCTTTCGAGCGAGATGCTCACGCCCGGGTGGCGGTGCTCTGGGGCGCGGGGGGGACGTTCTGCGCCGGGGCAGATCTCAAAGCCCTCGGCACGGCGCTGCAGAATCGCCTGGATCCCTCCGGCGATGGACCCCTCGGACCCACCCGGATGCTGCTCTCAAAGCCGGTCATCGCCGCCGTTTCCGGCTACGCCGTGGCCGGCGGGCTCGAGCTGGCGCTCTGGTGCGACCTCCGCGTGGCGGACGAGACGGCGATCTTCGGCGTGTTCTGCCGTCGCTGGGGAGTGCCGCTGGTCGACGGGGGGACGGTGCGGCTGCCCCGGCTGATCGGCCAGAGCCGCGCGCTCGACATGATCCTGACCGGTCGGCCGGTGGACGCGCGGGAGGCGGCGGAGATCGGCCTGGCCAACCGCGTGGTCCCCCCCGGCAAGGCGCGCGTGGAAGCGGAGGCGCTCGCGGGGAGGATCGCCAGCTTCCCCTGGCACTGCGTGCTGAGCGACCGGCGCGCGTGCTACGAAGGGTTCGGGCTCCCCCTCGAGGCCGCCCTGGCCAACGAGTTCAGGCTGGGCAAGGCCACCATCGACTCGGGCGAGACCCTGGAGGGGGCTGGACGCTTTCAGGCCGGTCAGGGGCGGCACGGCCAGTTCTAAAGGAGGTGTTCGGCGATGACCACATCCACAGTCCTGTACGAACGAACGGGGCGAATCGCCCACATCACCCTGAACCGGCCGGAGTGCCTGAACGCCATCAACGACGCGATGCCGGCAGACCTCAGCGCCGCCGTGGCCGAAGCCAATCGCGACGCGAGCGTCCACGTGATCGTGCTGGCCGGCGCCGGCCGGGCCTTCTGCGCCGGATACGATCTCAAGCTCTACGCGGAATCCCCCCGACCCCACGCCTATAGCCAGGAGATGCCCTGGGACCCGATGATCGACTACAGCGGCATGCGCAGGAACACGGAGTGCTTCATGAGCCTCTGGCGCAGCTTCAAGCCGGTGATCTGCCAGGTCCACGGCTACGCGGTGGGCGGGGGGAGCGATCTCGCGCTCTCCGCCGACATCGTGATCATGGCCGAGGACGCGAAGATCGGCTACCCGCCGGCGCGGGTCTGGGGCTGCCCGACCACGGCCATGTGGCTCTACCGCGTGGGCGCCGAGCGCGCGAAGCGCCTCCTGTTGACGGGCGACCTTATCTCCGGAAGCGAGGCGAACCGCATCGGCCTCGTCTCCGACGCGGTGCCAGCAGCGGACCTGACCGGCGCGGTCGAGCGGCTCGCGGCTCGAATGGCCAGCGTGCCCACGAACCAGCTCATGATGCAGAAGCTGATGATCAACCAGGCGTACGAGAACATGGGCCTCGCCACCAGTCAGCTGATCGCCACCGTGTTCGACGGCATCGCCCGCCACACCCCTGAGGGACTGGCCTTCAAGGCGCGCGCGCAGGCGCTCGGCTTCAAACGGGCGGTCCAAGAGCGCGACAGCGGCGACCCCATCCCGGGGGCCTGAGCCCTCGCCGGGATTGCTTGCGGGTGTGGTCTCCGGGTCGTGGCGTCAGGCGGCGGCGACAGCCACGGGCTGCGCGGCGCCGACGCGGGCCATCAACTCGTCGGTGGTCATGACGTCGGCGGTAGAGACTGAGAGAATCACCAGCGTCGCCCGGTGCACCTCGTCGGCCGACATTCCACCCTGTCCCACGTCGGGGTAGTCGAAGGTCGCAGTGGCATCGGAGAGGAACACCACCCTGAAGTCGCGGAACATGGCATCGCGGGCGGTTGCGTGGCAGCAGTTTTCCGTGGTGACGCCGGTAATCACAACCGTATCCACGCCCAGACCGCGGAGGACGATTTCCAGGTCGGTCCCGAAGAAAGCGCTGTAGCGGTGTTTCTTGACGACGATCTCCTCGGGGCGGGGCGCAATCTCGGGATAGATCTCGATGCCAGGCTCCCCATCCACGAGGCCGGCCCGGCTCGCGATCGGCGGCCAGAGGTCGTCGAAGAGACCCATGTCGCAGCCATCACGCCGGTGGACATGCGCGGTGTAGATGACTCGGATGCCTCGCTCCCGGCAGAAGGCGATGGCGCGCTTGAGATTGGGGAGCATTTTCCGCCCGGCGGGTGTCTCCATGGGGGCCCCGGGCGCGATGAAGTCGTTCTCCATGTCGACGACGATCATGGCGGTCTTTTTGGGGTCGATGCGCTCCACCTTATACGGCATGAGGGATCTCCTTTCTAACGGGTCAGGAATCTGCTTTCAGACACGTCCTCTCCTGTCCCACCCACAACGTGACCAGGGCGGGCTGCGGGCCGCCGAACGCCCTGACCGACCCGCCCCGTGAACGAGCGCGGCGGATGGTTGTCCTTGGACCCGATACCGGCGCATACCCTTCTCCCCCGAGGGCGGGACGCGCAGTTGTGGAAATTGCCCACAGTCTAAGGGGGGCCAGCCCGTCTATCAAGGGGGGGTCTGGCCCTCCCATCTCTACGGGCTGGCCGCCCCGCACGCCAGCAGCATCCCCGACAAACCCCTACGTAATGCGCGATTAGTTTGATAGCCTAATTTCGCAGGCCTCGAGACACGGCGGGCGCAGCCGTCCTCGAAAAGCCGGTTCCCGAGGACAAGCCCTCAACTATGCGGGAGACGCCTCGTCGAAGCGCTTGCGGGTCGCAAAGATCGAGGAAGCTAGATAGCACTCCTCAGGAGAAAGATGGAAATAGACTGTTCAACGCGCGCGCTGACCCTTCCCCCACGCAGGAGGTCCTATGGACTCGTCCCGAATGCGCTTCGGCCTGCTTCTGCCGAACCAGGGCGTCGTCTTTGGGGCGACGACCGTCCCCGAGCTCCTCGACATGGCGCGGACAGCCGAGACGTCGGGCGTCTTCGATACGGTGTTCGTGGGAGACAGCCTGTTGGCCAAGCCCCGCCTCGAATCCGTCGCCGTCCTTTCGGCCGTGGCGGCCGTAACGCGTCGGGTGCGTCTCGGGACGGCATGCATGGCAAGTTTCCCTCTCCGCCATCCCATCGTGCTGGCCGCACAGTGGAGCGCCTTGGATAGCCTGTCCCACGGACGGACGGTGCTCGTGGTGTGCATTGGCGGCGGAGGGTCCGGGGGGCAGGTCGCGGGAGACTTCGACCGCGAGTACCAAGCCTTCGGAATCGATCCGAGCGAGCGCGCGGGGCGGCTCGAGGAAGGCATCGAGGTGCTCCGGACGCTCTGGACGCAAGACCCCGCCACCCATCACGGCCGGTTCTTCACCTTTGACGGGATCTCGGTGCGACCGCGACCGGTCCAACGGCCGTGCCCCCCCATTTGGATCGCGAACAACCCCCACGTCTTTGGGGCGCGGCCGGACGTCGTCCGGCGAACTGTCGAGCGCGTGGGGCGACTGGCCGACGGGTGGATGACGGTCATGGCAACCCCGGGGCAGTTCCGGGACTCGTGGGAGGCGATCCGGACTGCCGCCAGGGCGAACGGCCGGGACCCCGACCGGATGGAGTCCAGCCTCTATTACAACGTCAACGTGGCCGAGAACCGGAGAGAGGCTTTCGCCGAGACCAAGCGCTTCCTTGACCAGTATTACAGCACCGACTTCTCGGAGCAGCGGATAGAGGGTTGGACTGCCTACGGACCGCCGAGCGAATGCGCGGCGAAGATCCGCGAGTACGCGAGCGTGGGCGTCCAGACGCTCAATATCCGCTTCACTTCATATGACCAGGGCGCCCAGCTCCGCCGATTCCTGGCTGACGTGGTCCCCCAGATTTAATTAAATGGTGCCCCCGGGGTGACTCGAACACCCGACACGCAGTTTAGGAAACTGCTGCTCTGTCCACCTGAGCTACGGGGGCATGCGCACTTGCAGGGCGCCGGGGCTCCATCTTGAGGCTTTTGTATCGGCCTACAGATCCCTATATCACAAGTTCCTGTAGATGTCTTTTCGGTGGCCGATCTTGATGACGAGAATCACGAGCCGTTTGCCCTCAATCGAGTAGATCACCCGGTAGTCCCCCACCCGCAGCCGATAGAACCGTTTTTCAGCATGCAACAGCTTGACCCCCGCTGGGCGCGGGTTCTCCCGCAGAGCGTCGATCTTCCTGGCGATCTGTCGCTGGGCGTCCTTCGGGAGAGCAGCGAGTTCTCTCTCGGCGGTCTTGAGAAACTCGACAGTGTAGGCCAACCCGGTAGCTTACAACCCCAAGTCAGCCTTCACCTTCTGCCAGGGAATCCGACGCCGGTTCTTCGGATCAGCCAGTGCCTTCCGGGCCGCTTCGATGTCGAGGCGGTCTTCGAGCAGCTCAAGGAGACGCAGATCCTCCATCGGGATCACGGCCGCTACCGGCTTACCCCGGCGCTCGATGATTACGCGGTCCGCCCCATACGCCACCTTGTTCACCACGTCGGAGAACGCGTTCCGTGCTGTCGTTGCTTCGACCCTGACCATGCCGCCCTCCTCCTGCCATCCTGTACATTACCGACATAATGGCGACTTCGTCAAGGTGAAACTTTGCGGCGGGACCGGCTAGAAGAAGTCGGAGGGGTCCACGCCCCGCCCAAGGAGGAGGGCCCGGAGGTGCTTGAGCCCGGCTCCCTCGATCTGCCGCACGCGTTCTCGCGAGAGCCCGAGCCGCTCGCCGACGGCCTCCAGGGTCATGGGCTCGCCGCCGCCCAAGCCGAACCGAAGGCTGACCACCGTGCGCTCCCTTTCCGGGAGATCGTCGAGGAGGTTCACGAGGTCCGCCCGTTCCCGGAGCAACGCCCCGAGCGGGCCGGTGGCTGGCGTGGACGGGTCGGGCACGAGGTCACGGAGCATCCCTCTCGGCGTCTGCTGGCGGATCTCCTCGAGCTCGGCCAGCTGCTCGGGCGGAATCTCGAGAGACCTGGAAATCTCCTCGAGGGAGGGAGGCCGGCCGAGTTGTCGGGTCAGCCGCTCTCTTTCCTTTCCGTACCGGGCCAGAAGCAGCTCCACATGCACCGGCAACCGGATCATCCGGGCCTGATTGGCCAGCGCCCGGACCACCGCCTGGCGGATCCACCAGGTCGCGTAGGTGGAAAGGCGCGCGCCCTTGTCCGGACGGAACTTCCGCACGGCCTTCAGGAGCCCGACGTTGCCCTCCTCGATCAGGTCAGGCAAGGGCAAGCCGCGATTCCGGTAGGGCTTGGCGATGTTGAAGACCAGCCGGAGGTTGGCCTCGATCATCCGCTTCTCCGCTTCCGGGTCGCCGGCCAGCACGCGGCGGGCGAGAGCCTGCTCCTCCTCACGGGTCAGTCGTGGAATCCGGAAAATCTCCCGCCTGTATCGCGCGAGATTGGCCGCCGCCCGATCGGCCTCGGGACCTGCGGTCTCGACCGGCTCGGCCAGATCCTCCGGCCGGATCTCTTCGCCGAAGTCGTCCTCGCTGAAGTCCGGATCACTCAGTTCCTTCATCGTCCTCTTCGGGCTGGTCCTCTCCGTCCGGCACGATCTGGAGGTCCCGGGACGGGAGGAGGAAGACAGGGTTGAACACTTTCCCGTTGTTCCGGATCTCGAAGTGGAGGTGATAGGTGGAGGCGCGGCCGGTCCGTCCGACGGTGCCGATCACCTGCCCCGCCTCGACCGTATCCCCGGTCTCGACGAAGTTCTGGAGGTTATGCGCGTAGACGGTGACGAAGCCATCCTCGTGCACGATCTTCAAGACGCGTCCGGAGTTCTTCTCCCAGCCGCTGTAGTACACCGCGCCGGCCGCCGCAGCAAAGATCGGGGTGCCGACCTCGCCCTTGATGTCGATGCCAGCGTGCCAGCCGGCGCGCCGCCGCCCGAACTCGGAGCTGATGGGCCCTTCGAGCGGCCAGCGAAAGACCGGTGAGGTGCCATTCAGGTCAGGGACCCCCAGGACGAAGTGGGGCGGCGGGGTGGGCGCGAGCCTCGCGCGTTTGCCGGGGCCGGCGCGGGCGGCAGCCGGATGGCCACCGGATGGGATCACCAGGCGCTGCCCCGAGCGAAGGACGTCGGGCCGCGGGAGGCGGTTGGCCTCGATCAGCGCGCGGAGGCTGACCTTGTACCGCTTGGCGATCCCGCTGAGCGTGTCGCCCTCTTTGACCTCATGGATCATCTCCCCTCTCGCGTCGGGCAATGCCGGCTTGGAATGGCCATGGGCCAGGGCGGGCACCGTCACGGCGACCAAGCCGAGCGCGATGAGCCACCGTTTCGCGCGCCGGCGCACTCCGGGGCCGCTCATTGAGTTAACTCCTGTCTCATACAGCCCATG
>JACQWA010000355.1 GCA_016209425.1 Candidatus Rokuibacteriota bacterium | reverse complement strand
GTACTATTCCCTACGTCCCTCATGTCAACGTTTTTGGTACAGGGCCCGCCGATAGGGCACGACCCGATCCCAGACAAAGTTTGCGATTGCGTGGGAGGCGTCTTCACTTTGCGCTGCGACGAATGCGAGATCTTCGATACGCTGATGGAAGAGAGCAATTCCCCTCAACGAGGGAAGGCTAGAACTCTCACCCCTTGGCTTTCCTGCGACAGTGCATCCCGATATCACAGGCCACACATTCACATGAACATCGGGGGAGAAGCATCTAGCCTTGGGAGGAAATCGTTGCCTTTTCTCGAAGGAGTTCTTTGCGGCGCAGCCAGGAATCGAGACCTTCTTCCAACTCTTCTCTCGTCACGATGCCCCGAGCAATGAGCACCGTATTCAGGGCGTATACTGCGGCGGCGAGCCGTTCGTTCTCCGGGATGCTCTGGATCTTTTCTTCGAGGTTCATCGCGTGCTCCCTATGCTCGGCTTGATAAGCTGTCCCACTTTGTTCCATGTGATCTTCTCAAGTCAAGAAAAAACCCTGAACGCCCTGCGAGAGATAGCTCTCTAAGGGCTGGCTGGGCGGCAGGGTCGCGTGTCCCGGGCGCGGCTAGGGGTGGTTCCCCAGGCTCGAAGAGGAGTTGGCGGGTGCCGTCGACCCAGGGGGTCTTGAGGGTCTGCAGGACGTGCCTACGGCGCCTGCTGATGAGGCCTGGGAGGAACGCCCGAGCGGCTCGATCACCTGTCGTGGCCGTCCTCCCTTGACTTCGCTTCCCCCCGCTCCTACACTGGCCGCGTGTCGGCCAAGTGGGCACTCGTGTTGGCGTTTTGTTTCATGAGCACCCTGCTCCCCGCCCCGGCGTCGGCTGAGCACGAGGTCTTCTACCGCTACGTGGTCCTGGGCTACGTCAAGGATGCCAGGGGCGCCCCGCTGCGCGGGGTCTCGATCAAGGTGATCCGAGAGAAGACCGGGTTTTCCTACCTGGCCGAGACCGATGCCCAGGGCTTCTACATGATCGTCGCCCGGCTCGGTGACGAGAGCCTGGGGGAGCGCCTCCTCGTCAAGGCTGGGTCGCTGACCGCCACCGTCATCGCCCGCTTCGATCGCGCGAATCACACCGACGAGCGCGGCACGCGCCTGGACTTTCTCGGCAAGAAGCCGTTGGAGCGTCCCACCTGGTTCGCCTCCACCCTCAAACGCTTTCTGGCCCAGTAGGGCGCGCCGTGGACCCGCTCTACGGTTTCGTCCGCCTGGTGGCCCGCTTCTGGATCTGGTTCTTCTTCAAGGCCGTCGAGGTGCGCCACCCGGAGCGGGTCCCTCGGCAGGGCCCGGTCCTCCTCTGCATCAACCACCCCAACAACCTCATCGACTCGCTCCTCGTGGGCTGCGCGGTCCCGCGCAAGGTCCACTACCTGGCTACCGCCGCGTTGTTCAGGAACCCGCTGATGGCCCGTTTTCTCGGCGCCGCGGGAGTAATCCCGGTCTATCGCCGCGCGGACGACCCCGACAAGATGGACAAGAACGTGGCGACGTTCGAGGCGTGCTTCCGCGCGTTGGAGCAGGGCCGGCTGATCGGCATCTACCCCGAGGGCACGACCCACGCCGAGCCCCGGGTCCAGCGGATCAAGACCGGCGCCGCGCGGATCGCCCTCGAGGCCGAGTCCCGGCGCGGGAGCACGCCGGGGCTGGCCATCATTCCTGTGGGGCTCACCTTCGAGGCGCGCAAGTCGTTCCGGAGCCGCGTGCTGGTGTCCTTCGGCGAACCCATGGACTGCCGCCCCTACCTCGACCACTACCGGGACGATCCCTGGAAGGCCGTGGACGCGCTGACGACGGCAATCCAGTGGGGGATGGAGGCTCAGGTCATCCACGTGGAGAGGATCGACGCCGACGATCTGGTGCGCGAGGTGGAGGCGCTCTACCGCGGCGACCTGATCCGGGAGCTGCAGGCGGAGCGGGGGCTCTCGTCCAAGCAGATCGATCTCTTCCGGCTCTCGCGCACGATCGTGGACGCGGTCCAGCACTTCAAGGCGCGGGACCCCGACCGGGTCGAGCGCATCTGGCAGAGGATCCAGGCGTACAGCAGCCTGCTGGCGGAGTACCGGATCCAGGATCAAGCGGTGCACGCCCGCCTTCAGGCGTCCTCCCTTCGCCGGAGGCTCGGCAGCTCGGGACTCGGCCTCCTGGGCCTCCCCGTCTTCGCCTACGGCGCGGCGGTCAACGCGCTCCCGTACTTCGTTCCGCGCTGGATCGCCCGGACGCTGACGACGAAGGAGACCGATTACGCCACGGCCCGCCTCCTCTCCAGCATCGTCCTGTTCCCGCTCTTTTGGGGGGTGGAGACCTGGCTCGTCTGGCGCCTGAGCGATCTCCGGCTCGCGGCGCTCTTCCTCGCCTCGCTTCCCCTCAGCGGCCTGCTGGCCTACCGCTACCTGGGTGGGCTCGGCCGTATCCAGCACCAGTTCAGGTTCGGCTACCTCTCCCTCACCCGGAATCACGCAGCGCGGCGGCTCCTGATCCAGCGCCGGGAGATCCTGAATGAGCTGGAGCTGGCGAAGAGGGATTATCTCGCCGCCACCCGGGGGAGCTCGTTTTGAGCATCCACAAGCTGGAAGAGCTGTCGACGAGTCGGCTGGACGCGCTGGACCGGAATCGGACCGCCGTGATCCTCACCGTGAGCCCGCTGGAAGAGCACGGCCCCCATCTGCCCCTCGGGGTGGACGCCTTCACGGCCCAGCACTTCGCCCGTGCCCTCGCCGAGCGCATCGTCGCCGACCGACCCGGCTGGCAGGTGGTCCTGGTCCCCCCGCTCTACCTCGGCAGCTTCACCTTCGACCACGTGGGGACTGTCAACGTTCGCCAACGGGTGGTTCGGGACATGCTGGTGGACTACGGGACCGCCCTGGCGCGCGCCGGCTTTCGCTACATCCTCGTCGCCAACGGCCACGCGGGACCGGGGCATCTCGTGGCCCTCGAAGAGGCTGCCCGGACGGTCTCCCGGAAGCTCGGCGTGATGATGGCCTCCTTCACCGGCCACCTGGCCTGGGAGTTTCTCCGCGGCCGATACCTGCCACGAGTCGAGGCGGCGCTGGGGCGCCCGCTCACCGACATTGAGCGCCGGGCGTTCGCGGAGGATGCTCACGGCGGCTGGTGGGAAACCTCCATGATGCTGCTCCTCCGCCCGGACCTGGTGGCTGACGGCTACCAGGACCTCCCACCGGCCCGCTACGGCCTCCTGGACCGCCTACGGCCGAACTACCCCCTCAAGAACGGCGGCCGGGGATATGTGGGACACCCCGCCATGGGGGATCCGGCCTTCGCCCGCGCCTCGGCCCAGGTGCTCGTGGAAGCGGCCCTGGAGCTGGTCAACGGACTCCTCGACGGCCGGCTCTCTCCCGAGAAGTCCCGCTCACCGTTTTTCGCCATCCCGGTCTTTCGGACTAATTTCTGGTGGGTGCTGGCCCCCGTGGCTGCCGCCGGGGCGGTGGTGGCCTACTGGCTCCTGACCCTTGGCCCGTGACGCACAGGAGGAGATCCCCATGAAGGCCTATGTACTGATCGAAACCACCGCGGGAAAGACCAAGGCGGTGAAAAAGGCGCTCTCGAAGATCAAGGGGGGGCGGACCAGCGTGCTCTCCATGGACGCGGTGACGGGCCCCTACGACTTCATCGCCGTGGTCGAGGGTCCGAGCCTCGACGCCATCGGTCAGCTGGTGACGGAGGGCATCGGCATCATCGACGGCGTCACCCGAACGACGACGTGCGTGGCCGTTGCCATCGGCTGATGGCATGCCGATAACCGTCGCCTCCCGTCCCCTCGGGGTGTCGGTGATGCCGCTCGAGAACCGTCGAGAGGCGATCCTCCGGATCGCCACGACGGCCGATCGCCTCGGGTACGAAGCTGTCTTCCTCACGGAGACGTGGGCCCACGACACGACGGTGCTGCTGTCCGAGGTCGCAGCCCGAACGCAGCGCATCCACCTCGGCTCGGGTGTGCTGGGGGTGTGGGGGCGGAGCGCCGCGACCCTCGCCATGGCCGCCTCCACGCTCCACGCCGTCTCCGAGGGTCGGTTCATCCTGGGCCTGGGAGCCAGCACCGCTCAACTGACCGAAGGGCTTCACGACGTCCCGTTCGAGACCCCCGTCAAGCAAATGCGGCGAGTTCTCACCCAGGTGCGAGCGCTCCTGAAGGGAGACCGGGTCCCGCTCGCGGTCGCCACCGGAGCCCGACCACTGCGGCTCAATCTCCCGCCGACGCCGACCCTTCCCATCTACCTCGCAGGACTCGCCGAGGAGACGATCCGGCTCGCGGGGGAACTGGCCGACGGATGGTTCCCGTTCCTCTTCCCGTACGCTCGCCTGGCCGAGGGGGTCGCCCTGTTGAACGAGGGCGCATCCCGGAATTCCCGGGCGGGCCACGTCCCCGCGGTGTGCCCGTTCATCCCGGCCGTGGCCGCCGACAATCCGGCAGACGCCCGGAACGGCGCCGCCTGGTTCCTCGTCTTCTACATGACCTCCATGGGACCGTTCTACCCGAAGATGCTCGCGCGGCAGGGGTTCCAGAAGGAGGTGGACGCGATCGTCGCTGCCAACCCGGGGCGAGACAGTGCCGTGGTGGTGCCGCCGGAGGCCGAAGGCCTGCTCGAGCAGCTCACGCTGTTCGGAACCCCGGAGCAAGCCCGGGCTAGGCTCACGCCCTGGTACGCGGCGGGCGCCTCGCTGCCGATCCTGTTGCTCCGGCCGAACCTGAGCCCGGAGGAGATCGATTTCACGCTGAGCGCGTTCCGCCCCGACCCCCCCGCAAGAGGTGGGTACCCGTAGAAGTGGCTCGCCCGACTCAGGCGTGGGCGATCACGATCTCGCCCGTGAGCGCTCGGTGGACCGGGCAGTGGTCGGCGATCTCCCGGAGCCGCCGCTCCTGCTCGGAGGTGAGCGCTCCCCCGAGGAGCAACTCCAGCTCAATGGAGTCCGTTTCCCCCTCGGCCGGATCCACTTTTTTCGTGTGACGGAGCTTGACCTCCACCCGATCCACTGCCCACCCCTTGCGTCTTGCGTACAGCAAGACCGTGATCGAGGTTCACGACCCGAGCGCGGCGAGCAGCAGCTCGTAGGGAGAGGGCCCGGCGTCATCC
>JACQWA010000354.1 GCA_016209425.1 Candidatus Rokuibacteriota bacterium | reverse complement strand
CGCCGACCTCGTCGACGAAGAGGGTGCAGCCGTTGCCCAGCTCGAACTTGCCCTTGCGCCGGGCCACGGCTCCGGTAAAGGCTCCCTTCTCGTGGCCGTACAGCTCGGACTCGTGCAGCTCCTCCGGGATGGCCGCGCAGTTGACCTCGACGAACGGGCCCTCGCGGCGCGCCGACAGGGCGTGGATGGCCCGGGCGACCAGCTCTTTCCCGGAGCCGTTCTCGCCGTGAATGAGGACTCGCCCGTTGGTGGGAGCGGCGATGGCGATCTGGCGGCGGAGATCACGGATGGCTGCGCTGTCCCCGACGATCTGCTGCTCGCGCTCGAGCTCGGCCCGGAGGGCCCGGTTCTCTCCCTCGAGCCGCGAGTGCTCGAGGCCGCGCGCCACGGTCAGCAGTGTCTTCTCCAACGACAGCGGCTTCTCGATGAAGTCGTAGGCGCCGAGCTTGGTGGCCTTCACCGCAGTCTCGATGGTCCCGTGTCCCGAGATCATGACCACCGTCTGCTCGGGGCGGACCCGCTTGATTTCGGCCAGCACCTCCAGGCCGTCCATCCCCGGCATCCAGATGTCGAGGAGGACGAGGTCGGGCGTCTCCTCCCCGATCCGATTCAGGGCCTGAGTCCCGCTGCCGACGGTACTGACCCGGTATCCCTCGTCCTCCAGCACGCCCCGGAGCGAGGTCTGGATCGCTTTCTCGTCGTCGACGATCAGGATGCTCTCGCCGGCCACTTACGCCTCCGCGTGGGCTGCCACCCGGTCCAGGGGGAGCTCGATGACGAACCGGCTCCCTTTGGGGGCATTGTCCTCCACCCAGATACTGCCGCCGTGGTCGGTCACGATCTGGTGGACGATGGCGAGACCCAGCCCCATCCCCGCGGCCTTGGTGGAGAAGTACGGGAGAAAGAGCTTGTCCTTGTCCTCGGGCGCAATGCCCACACCGTTGTCGCTCACGCTGACCTGGACCTGCTTCACCTCGGGGATGAAGACGCTCTGGACCGTCACCTCACCGGCCCCGCCGACGGCCTCCACCGCGTTGTCGACCAGGTTGAGGGCGGCGCGCTTGATCTGGTCCGGATCGACCTCGAGGGTCGGCAGGTCGGTCGCAAAGAGGGTCTTGAGGGAGAGCGCCGGATGCGATTCCCGGTAGAGCGCCACCACGCCCTCCAGCAGGCGGTTGAGGTCCGTCGGCTTCGGCGCCAGCGCCGGCATCCGGGCAAAGCGGGAAAACTCGTCCACCAGGTGCTTGAGGCCTTCCACCTCCTGGATGATGGTCCCCGTGCACTCTTCCACGAGCCAGCGGTCCTCCGGGCTCCGGTCCCCCAGGCGACGGCGCAGCCGCTGGGCGGAGAGCTGGATGGGGGTCAGCGGGTTCTTGATCTCGTGGGCGATCCGCTGGGCGACCTCGCGCCAGGCCGCCAGCCGCTGGGCCCTCAAGAGCTCGGTGAGGTCGTCGAACACGAGCACCATGCCCGCGTACTCGCCTTCCGGTCCCCGGAGCGCCGTGGCCGAGCCGAGGAGCGTGACCGCGTGACCGTCGTGGCGGAGGCGGATCTCGCGCTCGATCGTCCCCGCCCGCAGTCGGTCCATCCGCTGAACGAGGGCGCCCACCTCGCTGAATTGCGGCCCGGCGAAGAGCCGGCGGAACGGCTGGCCCACCGCGGACTCCCCCGGCAGCCCCAGCATTCGGGCCGCCGCGCTGTTCATCCTGGTGAGGCGGCCCGCCGGGTCGAGGGACACCACGCCGGTCGCCACGGCCTGGAGCACCGTCTCGGTGTACCGCCGCCGTTCCTCCACCTCAGTGTGCTTGGCCTGGAGGTCGCTGGTCATCCGGTTGAATGAATCCACCAGCGTTCCGATCTCGTCGTGCGCCCGCACTTCAACCTTGTAGGTGAGGTTCCCGGCCGCCACCTCGCGCGTGCCCTCGGCCAGGAGCTGGATCGGCACCGTGATGCCCCGGGCCATGTAGAGCCCGAACCACGTGAACGAGAAGACGATGATCAGGGTCATCAGGAGGAAGAGCAGGATGTAGATGCCCTTGATGGGATTTTTCAGCAGCTTGAGCTGCTTGTACTCCTGGAACGCCTGGGAGATGCCGCGGATCCGCGTCTCCAGCCGCTGGGCCACGTGGGTGGCGACGATCAGCGTTCCGAGGATCTCACGCTCGCTCGCGCCGGACCAGATCGGGACGACGGCCTGGATCATGTCGCCGTTCTCCAGCTCCCGCACCGTCGTGATCTCCTGGCCTGCCAGCCCGCGCGCGACCTGCTCCGTGTTCACGTCGCGCGTGGGGATCCCGGCAAGCACCGGATCCTTGACGTGCACCAGCTCCTGCCCCTTCGGGGTAAAGACGGAGATGGCGGCCAGGCCCAGGGCTTCCTGCTGCTCCACGAGATAGGCGGCCAACGCCTCACGCCGCGCGTCCCCGAGCAGGCGATCGCGGGCGATCACCCGGGCAATCTGGCGACCGTGACGGAGGACGGTCGCCTCCAGCGTCTGATAGTAGGTCTGCGCCACGCCGAGGGCCTGGTCCAGGGGACGCTCGACCTGGGGCTTGAACCATCCCTCGATGGACGTGTTGAGGAGGTTGGAGGCGATGATCGAGATCAGCAGGGCCGGGAGCAGCGCCAGCGAGAGGAAGACTGCGACGAGCTTGGTCTTGAAGCGAGACCCCAGGACCTTCTGTCGCCGTTCGAAGAAGAGCTTGACGAGATTCCGGAAGAGGAGGACCAGCAGCAGGAGGAAGACGATCAGGGTGAGGTTGAAGAGGGCGAAGACAAGGAGGTTCGAGGCCACCGGGATCTGCGGAGAGCGGATGACCAGCCCGTAGACGGCGGCCACCGCGGCCACCAGCAGGATCAGCATCCCGCCGATGATCAGGAGGTTGCGCTTGCGGCGCTGGGATTCGCCCGTCAGCGGCACGGCTCGGCTTCCGTCATCATTGGGTCCGCGTCACGGTGAGCAGGGGAGAGCGGATCCAGGGGGTCTCCTCGGCCTCTCCCGTCATGCGGGTGAGAAAGGTGTTCACCCCCCCGATGGAGACGTCGGCACGCACCTGCACGTAGTAAAGCTCCTTGGGGTCCAGGGACGAGGCGGCCGCAAGCTTGAGCCCCCGGATCTCCGAGGCCACACGCTGGGCCTCCCGGAGGTCTTTCGTCACATACGGCTCCCGCTGTTCTCCCGCCGTCGAGACCAATTTGTATTCCTTGGTCACCACGTTGTAGGCCAGCTGCCGTTCGAGCATCCGGGCCTGCAGCCGGCTATTGACCCAGAAGCGGCTGTACTGCCAGAGCTCGACGTAGAACCGGATATGCGTGGGGATCCCGCTCTGCAGGCTCTCGTGAAACGCGGGAGGGACGGCACCCAGGAGCACCGCCTGCACGGTCAGTTCGTTGTCGTTGAGAAAAATCTCCGGACGGTCGCTGAACCTGAGCTCCGAGTTGGCCGGGGTGGCAGCGAGGAGCAGTCCGAGCGCCAAGGTCCAGGCCTGCCACCACCGGCGTGGAGCCCGCCAGCCGCGGGGGAGGTCCGAGCAGGGAACCGCCGAAACCCTGGGCGCACACATATGTCAGACAGATGATTATAGCGCCAGCGGGAAGGGGGCGGAAGTCGCTTCTG
>JACQWA010000352.1 GCA_016209425.1 Candidatus Rokuibacteriota bacterium | reverse complement strand
CTTCCGAACCTCCCCCCGATGGATTGCGCTGGCGAAGCCAGCGCTCGAACGATCGCGCGGCTGAGCCACCACGTGCTGGCGGGCAGCGCCCGACTCACCGGATTCCGAAGAGCCCCTGGGGGCGCACGAGGAGCACGGCCGCCATGACGGCGAAGATGACGGCGACCGAGGCCTCGGTCCAGTAGAACGCCACCAAGCTCTGCGCCACGCCGATCAGCAGCCCGGCGGCGATGGCGCCGAGCAGGTTCCCCAGGCCCCCCAGCGCGACGACGACGAACGCGATGCCGAGCATGTCAACGCCCATGCCGGGCGAGAGCCCGCGGATCGGCGCGGTGAGGGCGCCGGCGATCCCGGCGAGGTAGGCGCCCAGGGCGAAGGCCACGGTGAAGAGCCGGTGGATGTCGATGCCGAGCAGCGAAACCATTTCCTTGTCTTCGATGCCGGCGCGCATGATCGCCCCGTAGCGGGTCTTCTCGAGGAAGAGCCAGGTGAGGAGCACAAGGAGCCCCGCCATCACCATGACGAACAGCCGGTATTTCGGATAGAAGGTGAATCCGAGGTCGAGGCCGCCCCGGAGGAAGGCGGGCGGGAGCTGGCTGAAGCCGATGGGGCCCCAGACGACGATGATCCCTTCGCCCAGGATCAGCGAGAGGCCGAACGTCAGCAGCAGCTGGTAGTCGTGACCCGCGGCGTAGAGCGGGCGAATTCCCGCGTATTCGATGGCGAGCCCCAGCAGCGCCACGCCGACGGGGGCGAGCACGAGGGCGAGCCAGAAGTTGCCCACGACGTGGAGCGCGCTGGCCAGAAAGTAGGCGCCCACGGCGAACAAGGCGCCGTGGGCGAAGTTCGGGATGTTGAGGACCCCCGTGATCAGCGACAGGCCGAGCCCCATGAGGGCATAGAGCATGCCCGTCGCGATCCCGTTCAGGACCTGGCCGAGGAGCAGGCTCAGAGGCTACCGATGTCCTTGCACGCGGCGTACTCGGCCGGTAGCGGCGTGTCGCCGGTGGCGATGATGTCGGCGAAGTCCATCGGGTTCTTCATCGCCGCCTTCGGCTTGCAGCGCATGAAGAAGAACGGGCGGAGCGTCTGATGCGTCTTGGGATCCACCCGCATGCGCCCGACGAGGTCGTTGACCTCGATCCCCTCCAGGGCCTTGATGACGTCCGGGACCTCCGTGGACTTGGCCTTGTCGAAGCCGTGCAACAGCATGCGCGTCATGCCGTACGCGGCCGCGGGCGCATAGCCGGGCGGGTTGCCGAATCTGGCCTGGTAGTTCTTCACGAACTCCTTGGCCACCGGCGTGTCGGCCAAGTAGTAGAAGTTGGACCCGACCCAGATGTTCTCGCGGATCTCAGGCGACAGCTGGATCAGCTCCTCCACTCCCGACGACCACGTCATGATGAGCGGGATCTTGGGCGTGAGGCCGAAGTTGAAGATCTCACGCGCCCCGGTGACGGCGTCCAGGCCGAAGTTGATCATGGCCACCACGTCCGGCTTGTTCCCCGCTGCCTTGGTCACGTAGTTGGAGAACTCGCGCTCGCCCAGCGGGTGACGGTCGGCGCCGACGAACTCGATCCCGTGGGTCTTCCCCACCTCCTTGATGTACTTCTCGACCGACCAGCCGAAGGCATAGTCGGCGACGAGCAGGTGCCAGCGCTTCGCCCTGGGGTTGGCCTTCATGAAGTTGTCCACGACGGTTTTCGCGGCCGTGTACGGGCTCGCGGCCCACTGGAAGGAGTAGCGGTGGCAGCGGGCCCCCGAGATGTCCTCGGTGCCGCCGCTGAAGTAGTGGAGCACCTTCTTCCGCTTGGCGACCTCGGAGACGGCCAGCGCGACGCCGGAGGACCAGGGGCCGATGACGAACCGGGCGGCCTCCCCGTCCACGGCCTCCTCGACGCGCCGGGTGGCGGAGCCCGCCTTCGTCTCCGAGTCGCGCGTGACGTACTTGATCGGCTTGCCCAGGATCTTCATCCCGCGCTCCTCCAGGGCCATCTTCATGCCGCGGTCGAGGATCGGCCCCACGTCGGAGAAGGCCCCGGTGAACGGCCAGATGCCCAGCATGACGACCTCTTTGGCCTGGGCGCGGATCACCGCCGGAACGCCGAGCCCCGCCGCGACCCCGGCGGCCCCGACGGCACCCAGCTTCAACACATCTCTACGAGTCAGATCGCTCATGTGTTGGCCCTCCTCGAGCCCTTCGAACTTGTCTTCCCCTGGTTCGGAACACCCTGGCTGGAGACGAAACGGCGCCAGCAAAACGGTAGCGTACTATGGGTTCCCCAAAAGCGCAACGGCCGGTTGCGCCGCCCGTCCCGCAGGCTCGAACAGGCGCCGGCCGAAGTCACAGCCGCAGGCGTGGATCCAGCGCGTCCCGCAACCCGTCGCCCAGCAGGTTGAACCCGAGCACCGACAGCATGATGGCCGCCCCCGGGAAGAAGAACACCCACCAGGCTCCGCTCGTGAAGTACTTGTAGGAGTCGGCCAGCATGGCCCCCCACTCCGGCGTCGGGGGCTGGGCGCCAAGGCCGAGGAACCCCAGCGCCGCAGCCTCCAGGATCGCGAAGGCGATGGCCAGGGTCGTCTGCACGATCAAGGGGGGCAGGCAATTGGGAAGGATGTGCCGCCGGAGCAGTCGCCAGTCGCTCATCCCCAGCGCCCACGCGGCCGTCACGAACTCGCGCTCCCGGAGCGCCAGCACGATGCTGCGGCTGATCCGCGCGTAGACGGGAATCGAAACGAGGCTGATGGCGAAGAGCGAGTTGCGCAGACCGGGGCCGATCATCGCCACGATCGCGATCGCCAGGAGGGTCGCCGGAAAGGCGAGCAAGATGTCCATGCAGAACATGAGGACGAGATCCGCGCGCCGCCCGGCGTACCCCGCCAGGAGGCCGAGCAGCGACCCGACAACCGCCGCCACCGCAACGGAGCTGACCCCCAGCCCGAGCGACACCCGCGTGCCGTGCAGCACCCGGACGAGGATGTCTCGCCCGAGCGTGTCGGTCCCGAAGGGGTGCGCCCCGGTGGGCGGCTTGAGGCGCAGCGTGAGGTCGGCGTCGGTCCTGGCCTCGTAGTGGTGAAGGGCCGGCGTGAGGACTCCGATCAGCACGAACGCCGAGACGATCCCCAGCCCCGCCCGGGCGACCGGGCTGGCCAGAAGCCGGCGCCACGCGGCGCCCGCCGGACTCCGCCCCGGGCGCGCCGCCGGGAGCGCCACGCGCTGCATGGCCTTCGCGAGAGCGCTCATCAGTCGTATTTGATCCGTGGATCTACGGCCGCATAGAGCAGATCCGTCAGCATGTTCACCGCGACAAAGACCACCGCAATGAACAGGCTCGCCCCCTGCACGATCGCGTAGTCGCGCGACTCGATCGACTCATAGACCCACAGCCCGATCCCGGGCCACGAGAAGATCGTCTCGGTCAGGATCGCGCCGGCCAGCAGGTGCCCGACCTGAAGCCCCACCACCGTCAGCACCGGCAGGAGCGCATTTCGGAGGGCGTGGCGCAGGATCACCACCCCCTGCGGCAGGCCCTTGGCCTCCGCCGTCCGAATGTACTCCTGGGAGAGCACCTCCAGCATGCTCGCCCGCGTCATCCGCGCAATCACGGCAAGGGGGATCGTGGCGAGCGCGACGGCCGGCAGGATCAGGTGACGGAGCGCGTCCCGCAACACCCCCCAGTTCCGCTGGAGCGCAGCATCGAGGATCACGAAGTTTGTCCACGGGTCGAACACGGTGCCCGTGTCCAGACGGAAGCCCGTGGGCAACCAGCGCAGTTGAACGCCGAAGAACCAGGCCAGCATCAGGCCGAGCCAGAAGATCGGCATCGACACCCCCGCGAGCGCCCAGACCCGGGAGACGCTGTCCACCAGGGAGTTCCGCCACACCGCTGAGACGATGCCAATGGGGATACCGAAGAGGAGCGCGAGAACAATCGCCGCCGTCGCCAGCTCCACCGTGGCAGGGAAGCGCCGGAGCAGGTCGGTCAGCACCGGATCTCCCCGCACGATGGAACTGCCGAGGTCGCCTCGGAAGAGCTTGCCCAGATAGATCAGGTACTGCTCGTGGATGGGCCGGTCGAGCCCGAGCTGCCGGCGCACCTCGCCGACCTTCTCCGGCGTCGCCCGCTCGCCCAGCATGGTGAGGGCCGGGTCGCCGGGGATCAGGTGGATGAAGCTGAAGACGAGGAGGGAAACCCCGAGGAGAACGGGGATGAGCGTCAGACTGCGCCGGACGGCGTACCGCCCCACCCCCGACCCTCCCCGGGGTCCCGGGCTCTACTGGACCTCGACCGTGTTGAAGTGCTCGGACCCCGTGGGGTTCGTGACGTACCCCTTCACCTTCCGCGAGAAGGCCAGCGGGGGTTGGTTGTTGGCAATGAAGAGCCGCCCGACGTCGTCCTGCAGCATCTGCTCGGCCTGGCGGTAGAGCCGCGCCCGCTCGGCCTGGCGCGTGAGCGACTGGGCCCGGAGCAGGACGTCGGCGAGCGGCTTGTTCAGATAGAAGCCCTCGCGCGGGGCGCCGGGCGCGCAGAAGAAGTAGCAGAGGAAGTTATCGGGGTCGCCGTTGTCGCCGGTCCAGCCGAGCATGTAGAGGGGGAGCTGGCCGTTCTTCCGCTTGTCCAGGTAGACGGCCCACTCCGCCGTCTGGAGCTGGGCCTTGATCCCGGCCTTGGCCAGGTCGGCGGCCATCGCCTCGGCGATCTCCTTCGGGTTCGGGAAGTACGGCCGCGAGCGCGACATGTACCAGAAGACCAGCGGCTCCTTCTTGCCGTCCTCCCAGGTGATCTCGGACAGCCCCCGGGGGAAGCCGGCCTGCTTCAGGAGGTCCTGGGCTTTCGCCGGGCTGTGCTCGAAGTCCTTGAGCTCCTTGTTGTAGCCCCAGAGGGACGGCGGCTGGAACTGGGTCGCCACGAGGCCGGTCCCGCCGTACAGCGCCTCCACGATCGCCCGCTTGTTGAGGGCATGCGCGAAGGCCTGGCGGAGCCGCTTGTCCTGAAACTCCTTCACCTTGTAGTTAAACGCGATATACCCGGTGGTGTTCGTCGGCCGGAGGAGGAGCTGGAGGTTCGGGTCGCCCTTCACCACCTTGACGTCATCGGGATTGAGCCCCTCCATGCCGTGGATCTCCCCGGCCTTCAAGGCGGCCAGCCGCTGGGAGTTGTCCTTGATGTTCCGCACAACGACCCGCTTCACCTTCGGCTTCACCCCCCAGTAGTCGGGGTTCGCCTCGAGGATCACCTCCTGGTTCGGCTTCCACTCGACGAACCTGAACGCGCCGGTCCCGACCGGATGCTTCCCGAACTCGATCCCCCACTTCTCCACCGCTTTGGGACTGGCGATGTCGAAGACGAACATGGCCAGGTTGGCCAGGAACGGCGCCTGCGGAGCCTTCAGGGTGATCCTCACCGTGTGGGAGCCGACCGCCTCGACGCTCGACACGATCGACTTGTCGTCGAAGCCGCCGAACTGGGCCTCCCAGTACTCGAAGGTCTGGCCGGCCTTGATCTGGTTCTCGTGCTGGGGGTGCGCGGACTTCCACCACCGCTCGAAGTTCCACACCACCGCGGCGGCGTCCAGGGGGTTGCCATCCTGGAACTTCACGTTCTTCCGCAGCTGGAACGTCCAGACCTTGCCGTCGGCCGACACCTCCCACTTCTCGGCCAGGGCGGGCTCGACTTCCGTCGTCGCGCCCCGGTACTTGACGAGGCTGTCGTAAATCTGCCGGGTGATGCGGGAGGAGATCCCGTCGGTGATGACGGCAGGGTCGAGCTGGACCGGTTCCCCCTGCGCGCCAAAAACGAAGGTCTGAGCCGGCGCCGGACCGGCCACGCCGAGCAGCAGGACGGCGGCGACGAGGAGGGTGACGGTTCTCTTACGCATGGGTGGTTCCCTCCTACGGATAGGCGTTGTCGTGGGTAGCCTACTATGGGTTCCGGAAAAGCGCAATCGCGCGACGCCAAAATTTGTCCGAACCGTGACAGCTTGACTCCCGCCCGGCGTCGTCTTTTCTCCGCGTACTCGGCGAAACTCATCGCGGATTCGACAGTTCCGGAGGCTATGCGGGTGGCATCACCTTTGCTATAATCCGTGGCTGCGTTTGGCCGGTGACAACGGGAGACCGTAGCAAGGAGGAGAAAGGGGTCAGCATGGGGCGAGATCGGCGGCGATACCCTCGAGTCGGCGTGGCGCTGGATATCACCATTGAAGCCGGGGACGATCATTGGCGAGGAAAAACGGTGGACCTGAGCCCTCACGGGGTAAAAGTCGCCTTGCCGCCCCACTCGGTCAAGCTCTCCCGGGGGACGAATATCCGGCTGGGGCTTCCCCTGCCCGATGGGGCCCCTCCCCTCTCCCTGACGACGACGGTGGTCCGAACGGACCGCGACGGCATCGGACTGAATTTCGTCGATCACGACGACCACCAATTCCAGCGCCTCAAGGCCGTCGTGGATTCGTTCCTGGAACAGCTCTCCGGCGGCCCCCCGCGCCCCGACGTGGACGCCCAGCCCGTGAAAGAACGTCGGAGGTCCCCTCGCGTCGATGCGGAGCTGGACATCAGTTTTGACGCCGAGAAGCCCTACGACTGGCGGGGCAAAACCATCAACCTGAGCCCCCACGGGGTGAAGGTGGCCCTGCCGGCCTCGGCCATTCGGCCCTCGGAGGGAACCACCCTTCAGCTGCGGCTCGTCGCGCCCGACAACAAGCATCCCATCTTGATCAAGGGCATGGTCTGGCGAAGGGAGCCCAAGAGCACGGTCCTGGTCTTTGTGGAGCTCGGCCGCGAGCAGCTCGAACGTCTCAAGGCCCTCGTCGACTTCCTCGGGGCTCAACGGGTCTAGTTCTACTCGGAGGGGGGCTCCGCCCCCCTTCCGATACCTCCCCCCCAAGAAAGATTGCGCGGGCGAAGCCCGCGCTCGAACTCACTCCGCCTGGCGCAGGTAGCTCAGCATGTCTTTGACTCGGCGAACAGGCTCCCGTCCCAGAACTTCTCCTTCGCGGGCTCGAAGCCCATGGCGATGCCCCCGAGGGGGCAGGCGTTGTCTTCCCGGCGGACCAGCATCGTCCAGCCGTAGCGCCGCGCCATCCCGACGCCCATGCAGACCGTGATCGTGTGCTTCAGGTCCCGAAGCGGGATCTTGGCCTTCTTGAGCAGGTCCGGCGGGCCCTCCGCGATCTTCGGAAGCGAAAGCACCCCGACCGGGAAGGTGGGGGGACGCACGTAGAAGTTCAGGGCCTCATTGATCGCGCGTGAGGATGCCATCACCCTCTCTCCTTTGGCGTATGTGGGTGAACGGGCGTGAAGTGCGGCAGCACCGTATCGGCGCGGCGCTCGAAGACGACCCGCACGCGATCCCCGATCGCGACGGCTTCGGGATCGCAGTCGATCACGTTCGTCATCATCCGGAACCCCTCGTCCAGGTCAACGAGTGCGATGGCGTACGGCACGTCCGCGGCGAACGCCGCCGACGGCGGTCGGTACACGACGGTGAAGGCATACACCGTCCCGGTCCCATTGGAACGGCGCCACTCGAGCGCGGACCTCCCGCAACGGGCGCAGATGGAGCGCGGGTAGAACTGGACGCGATCGCACGCCCGGCAATACTGGTACCTGAGCTCCCCGGCGCGACAGCCATCCCAGAACGGCCTCGTCTCGGCCGTCATCGGCGGCAGGGGTTTCTCCGTCCCGCTCATCGACGCTTCCTTCGGCGGCCCCTCAGGTCCGGGCCAGCACGAGCGAGCAGTGCGCGGACAGGACGCCGCCGTCGCCATGGACGAAGGCGAGCTTCGCGTCCGGCACCTGCCGCGCGTCGGCCCGGCCGCGGAGCTGGCGGACCGCCTCCACCACGTGCGTGAGGCCGCCCGCCGCCCCCGAATGGCCGAACGACAGGAGGCCGCCGTGCGTGTTGGTCGGGAGACGGCCGTCGAGCCCGATGGCGCCGGCCGCGATTCCGGGCCCGGCCTCCCCCTTCGCGAAGAAGCCCATGGACTCCAGCTCGACGAGCAGCGTGATCGTGAAGGAGTCATAGATCTCCGCCACGTCGATGTCGGAGGCAGCCACCCCGGCTTCGCCGAAGGCCCGGCGGGCGGCATCGCCGCAGCCGAACTCGGTCAGGCTCGGCGCCTGGCTGATGTGCTCGTGGGTGTGACCCTGCCCCATGCCGATCACCGCCACCCGCGGATCGGCCGCGCCCGACGCGGCCTCGGGCGCGCTCACGACCACGGCGGCGGCGCCGTCGGAGACCAGACAGCAATCGAGGAGGCGGAGCGGCTTCGCAATGAGACGCGATGCCTGGACCTCTTCGACCGTGATCGGTTTCCGCAGCTGCGCGCCCGGGTGGAGCGCCGCGTGCCGGCGCATGGTCACCGCGACGTGCGCCAGGTGGTCCGGCGTGACCCCGTACTCGTGCATGTACCGGCTTGCGACCAGTGCGTAGTAGGCCGGGACCGTGGGGCCGTAGGGGACTTCGAACTGCGCGTGGCCGACCCGCGCGAGGGCCGCGACGGCCCCGTCGCGCGACATGCCGCTGAGCCGGTTATCGCCCGCCACCACGAGCACGTGCCGGCACCGCCCGCTCTCGATGAGGAGCGCGGCGTGCATCACCATGGCGCAGCCGGTCGCGCCGCCGAGCTGGATCGCGGCGGAATAGCCCGGGCGGATCCCCAGGTACTCGGCCACCACCGAGCTCAGCATGAGGTGCGGCTCGACCAGCGAGTAGGCGCACACGATGCCGTCCACCTTCGCGTTGTCGATCCCGGCGTCCGCCAGCGCCGCACACGTCGCCTCGGCGTGGAGCGACAGGGGGCTCGAGCCGGCCAGCTCCCCGAAGGCCGTGTCCCCGGCTCCCGTGATCCGGGCCCGCCGGGAGAGCGTGCGGACGCGCCTCATCCCCCGAGCACGCCGGAAAGGATGTCCGGGCTCACGGCTCGATCGCGCGGCGCACGAGCGCCTTGTGGCCCTCGAGATCGGCTTCGCGGTACGCCCCGAGGAGCTGTGCATCCATGGACCCCTCGCCGTGCAGGGTCACGACGAGGTTGTAGCCGCCAAAGTCCGAGGCGGTGAGGTCGCGGATCAGGTGCATGAGGGCCAACCGCTGGCGGCCGCTCACCCCCTTGGCGCCCGCCAGGTACTTCTCCAGCAGCGGCCCGGCCTCCGGATGGCGCAGATCCGCCTCCGTGGGCCCGGTGATCACGAGACCGCCCGCCACGTCCTGGAGCAGCGCCACGGCGTCGTGGAACTGACTGGCAAAGTAGAACTTGCCGGCATTGGAGTAGACGCCGTTGGGGACGGCGATGCCCTCGGCGAACCGGCACTCGGAGGCCGCCGTCAACCGGGCAGCGCGGATCAGCGCGGGATACATGGCCAGGCGCGCGATCTTCCCCCGGATGGTGCCGGCGCGCTCCAGGCCGTGGTACTCCGCCGCGAGCGCCGCCGCGCCGCAGAAGAGTTCTCCCAGCGGCGGCTTGTAGCTCACCGCGGTGTAGCGGTGGAAGGTGGCGAACGTCGTGGCCAGCCGCCCGGCGAATTGCCACTCGCCGCAGAGGAAGACGCGCTCCCAGGGAACGAAGACGTCCTCGAACACGGTCAGCGACTCGATCTCGATGTTGCGCCGGCTCACGGGGTGGTCGAAGGTCGAGGCCGCCTCGGTCACGATGGGGCGGCAGATCATGGTGAGGCCCGGAGCGTTCAGCGGGGTGGCGAAGGCCACGGCGTACTCCCGGTCCTCCTCCCCGAGGGCCCGCGTGGGGATCACGATCAGCTCGTCCACCACCGGGCCCGCGGTGGTGTGGGCCTTGGCGCCGCGCACCACGATGCCGTCGGCGGTCCGCCGCACCACGCGAACGTACAGGTCGGGGTCCACCTGTTGCGAGGGGCGGAGGCCGCGGTCCCCCTTGACGTCGGTCTGAGCCAGGGCCATCGTCACGTCCCTCCGGGTGCACGCGTCCCGGTAGCGTCGGACCCGGTCGAGGTACCTCGGCCCCAGCTCCCGGTCCACCTCTGCCGCGACGACCAGGAGCGCCAGCAGCGCGTCAGTCCCCACCGCTTTGGTGATGTTGAACGTGCTGCGTTGCTGCCGTGTGTTCTCCTCGATCAGGTCCCCGCGCGCCCGCAGCTCGGCGGCCGTGCGCGGGATCCTGAAGTAGGCGCTGGCAGGCTCGCCCAAGTCCGGGTCGTGAAAGACGAAGAGGTCCCGCAGCTCGGGACGCGCCGCGAGCGCGAAGACCTCGGCCGAGTGGCCCACCGTGATGGCCAGCATCGGGTCCGCCGTCACATCCTCCACCCGGCGCCCCTCGACAAAGACCCGCCGCCCGTCGCGGAGCCCCGCCCGGTACTCCTCGACCGTCCTGAGTCCCATGGCGTCCCCTCCTCTCAGCGCGCGATCCGCGGCTTCACCGCCGCCGGCCGCCAGCGCCGGCTGCCGACGCCGGCCAGGAGCGTCTCGGACCAACCCCGGCTCGAGCGCCGGCTCCGCCGGCGCAACCCGTTCGTGGGGGAGGCCTCGGAGGG
>JACQWA010000018.1 GCA_016209425.1 Candidatus Rokuibacteriota bacterium | reverse complement strand
GTACGGGAAGAGGCGGCTCCGCTTCGCCCGCTCTTCGATGGTCGCTTTCAGCTGACGGGTGTGCTCGCGCATGAAGCGGCCGAGGAGCGGCTTCACGCGGGACCGTGCCGCCAGCCAGCCGACGATCCCCCCCTTCAGGCCAAACGTGCTCTCGTAGCGAAAGCGGGTGCAGCCGGCAACATCGTCCAGGACAAACCGGTCCCGCAGGAGGTCAAGGGGGCCCTCAACGCCTTCGAAGTCAATGGTCTCGGGCTCATGGAGGGTCACCCATTCGACCGTCCGATTGATCTTTTTCCGGCCAGCCGCGGTGGGGATGAGGGAGTGAAACTCGACGAGCTTCCGGGGACCCTCATCCCGGAGCACCCTGGAGGAGCTGCCGTCGGGCTGTGCAGCGCCAAAGGCGGTCAGCACCTGAAACGCCAGGCGCCGGTCGGCATGGATGTGGATCTCCACCGCGTCCATCCGAATCGGGATCACCCACATGCCAGAACCACTCGTCTCTGCCGGTTGAATGTGAGCATGGTCCCTACACAAAACCTTTGGGGGGGGCGGGATATTCCGCCGCTGGCAAGCGGGTCGACCAAGCAACCGTAGGAGGACGATATGACGCGCGATCTAAGGGGGCCGCACAGACTCGCTGTTTCCCTGCTTCTCGCCGCCGCTGCTCTGGTCATTCCCGCACCGCCTGGAATCGCTCAAGACGGACGGATCACGTTAATCTCAAAGGCTTCGTTCGCCACGGTGGCCGAGGCTCTGGAGAAAGCCATCGCCGATCAGAACATGGGCCTCGTCTGCCACGCCAACGCCCAGAGGGGCGCGGCCGCTCGGGGCGTGAAGCTCGCCGGAAACCAGGTGTTCATGGTGTTTCGAAACGATTTTGCCGTACGAATTATCAGCGCGGCCCGGGAGGCCGGGTTCGAGGCGCCGATGCGCATCTACCTCTACGAGAACTCGGACGGGACCGCCACGCTGACGTACTTCAAGCCTTCGGCCGTCTTCAGGCCCTATCCCCAGCCCGAGGTGGCAAAAGTAGCCGCCGAACTTGATCTGATTTTCCAGAAGATCGTCGCCCAGGCATTAGCCGTCCGATGACGGGTTTTCGCTCATCGGGACGTGGCCGAGCGCTGCCATGATCGAGACCCGTGCCCCCGAGATCTTCGAGGCCGTCCGCAGGGTATCCTCCGGCGCGCACGAGAAATCATACGCCCCGGTGAGCAAGCAGACTGGACCGCGCTGCGCGTCGATCCTCCCGACCCGAGAGCTCATCGGAAACGCGGCATCACCTCGCGCGCGAAGAGCTCAAGATGAGGCGCGCTCCATTCGGGCCCAAGCCCCGGGGGGATCACCCACGAGTAGTAATGCGTGAGGGGGACCTCCGCAATGTACTCCCGGATCAGCCGCACGCCCTCCTCCGGTGTCACGACCTTCAGGAGGTCGAGCTTCCGGAGGTGCTCCCGGTCCCTGACCGGCGGGAGCCCCAGGGGAGCCTTCGCGCTGGCCGACCACTCGGCGTACCGGTTGATCTGATACAGCACGTGGTCCGCGGCTTCGTGCCAGGTCTTCTTCGGATCGCGTGAGACGATCAACCACATGTGTCCCCCGGCCACGCGGGCGCTGGCGGGATCCTTGCCTCGCGCGTGAAGTTCCGCCGCATAGGCCTCGTACATCGGCTTCATCCGGCCCGCCCCGATGTACCCATCCGCATAGACGGCCGCTCGCCTCGCCGCCTTCGCCGTGAACCCCCCGACCCAGAGGGGAGGCCGGGGCCTCTGCACGGGCTCCGGGGTGACCTTCACGCCAAAGACCTGATAGAACTTCCCGTTGAAGGTGAGGGTCTCCCCTTCCCAGAGACGGCGGATGATCTCCAGCCCTTCCTCGGTGCGGCCACTCCGCTCCCGGGTCGGAATCCCAAACCCCTGAAATTCCTCGGCTCGATAGCCGATCGCCACGCCGACCTCAAGGCGGCCTCGGGAGATGATATCGACCGTCGCGCCGTCTTCCGCGAGCCGAACGGGGTGATGAAAGGGCATGAGAAGCACGGCCGTCCCGATGCGAATCCTCCTGGTTCTGGCGGCCACGGCCGCGGCAATCGGCATGAGTGCCGGGCTGTAGCCGTCGTCGACGAAGTGATGCTCGGAGAGCCACACGTCGTCAAACCCCAAGTCCTCGGCCCAGGCAACCTGCTCCAGAATCTCGGCGTAAACGCGATCGTATGGGCGCCGCCAGGCGGGCGGATTCCGGAAGTCGTACCACAGGCCGAACCGAAGTCGTGTCGCCATCGTCGCCTCGAGCGCTTCACACGGCCAGGAAGGCTCGCCGCAGGGTCTCGTTGGCCACCAGCTCCTGCATGCTCCCGTCATACCTGATCTGGCCGTTGACGATCACGCACGCGCGATCGCTGAGCCGGGTGGCAAACTCCAGATTCTGCTCGGAAAGGAGGATCGTCAGCCCGGTCTGCTTGAGCTTCCGGAGCTGCTCCAGCAGCATCTGGACGACGAGGGGGGCGAGCCCCTCGGACGGCTCATCCAGGAGAAGGAACTCGGGATTTCCCATCAAGGTCCGGGCAATGGCGAGCATCTGCTGCTCGCCGCCGCTGAGGGTCCCGCCGAGCCGCAGCGCCAGCGGCCGCAGCTGGGGGAAGAGATCGAACACGCGCTCTTCCGTCCACCTCACGCCCTCGGACACGCTCCGGCGCGGAGGGCGACGGGCGACGTCCAGGTTCTCCCAGACCGTCAGGTCGGGAAAGATGATCCGGTCTTCCGGGACGTAGCCGATGCCGCGCCGGGAGATCTTGTGGGGTGGCAGGCCGGCGATCTCCCGGCCCCGGTATCGGATGTGACCAGACCGGGGCTGAACCAATCCCATGATGCTCTTGAGCGTCGTGGTCTTTCCCGCCCCGTTCCGACCGAGGAGGGTCAGCACCTCCCCCGGCCGGACCCGTAGCGAGACGCCGAAGAGCACCTGGCTCTGGCCGTAGAAGGTCTCGATCCCGCCCACTTCGAGAACCGGCGTCATACGGATACGCCGAGGTAGACCTTCTGAACCCGGTCGTCGCTGCGAATCTCCTCCGGGCCGCCGTCAGCGAGAATCCGCCCCTGGTGCATGACCGTGATCCGGTCCGCCGCCGAAAAGACCACGTCCATATCATGTTCGGTGAAGAGCACCGTCAGCCCTTCCTGACGGGCGATCCGCTTCACCAGCTGGACGGACTCCAACCGTTCTTGCGGCGCCATGCCCGCCGTGGGCTCATCGAGAAGCAGCAGGACCGGGTCGTTGGCCAGCGCGATGGCCAGCTCCAGCCGCTTCTGGTCTCCGTGGGACAGAAACCCGCTGATCTGGTCCGCCTGCCCCGACAGCCCCACCAGCTCCAGCAGCCGCCAGGTGTCCTCGACCGCCAGGCCTTTGGCCGGGGTCAGGCAGTCCAGCGTCCGCCGCCGGCGGGCCAGGAGGGCGATCAGGACGTTCTCGTAGGCCGTCAACCCCTTCAAGATGCTCGTGATCTGGAAGGTCCTGGAGATCCGACTCCCGATGATGGCGTGGGGAGGAAGCTGACTGATCTCCCTTCCATAAAAGAAGACCTGGCCCGCGTCGGATTGCAGGTAGCCCGTGAGCATGTTGAAGAGGGTGCTCTTGCCCGCCCCGTTCGGACCGATGATGGCGTGGACCTTGCCTTCCTCCACCGACAGGGAGACGCCATCGACGGCCCGCACCCCGCCGAAGTGCTTCCGGAGCTCGACAACCCGGAGCACCTCCTTCCGACCGTCCGCAGGCCGGCTGCGGCTTTGCGGGGCCCGACGGGGGGCGAAGGCTTCGGGCCGGCCGGCCGCTCGGGCGGCCGGGGTCGCGCGCGCCCGCCCGCCCCTCAGGCGTTGCAGGAATCCGATGATGCCCTGCGGCATCGTGATCGCGACAAGGACGAGGATCGCCCCTTCCACAAGCGGCCAGTATTCAGTGTACCGGCCGACCAGGTAGACCATGAGGCGGTAGAACACGGCTCCGACAACGGGGCCCAGGTACGCATGCATGCCACCGAGCACCGCCACCAGGATCGGATCGGCCGCCGCCGTCCAATAGACGTATTCGGGAAACATGCTGCCCTTCGAGAAAGCCAGAATGACCCCGGCAATCCCGGCAAAGAACCCGGCGATCACGAAGGCGATCCACTGGTGGAGCCGAACGTTCACTCCCATGTGCTGGGTCCGGACGGGATTCTCGCGGATGGCCCTGAGGGTGTAGCCCAGAGAGGAGTTGACGAGGACGTACATCGCGAGGGCGCAGAGCGCGACCACGCCAAGGCTCCAGTAGTAGTCCGCAATCGGCCCCTGAAGGCTCTCCGCCGGCCGGAGGCCGCGCAGGCCATCCTCGCCCCCGGTCAGGCTTCTCCACTTGAAGACGATCGTGTAGACGATCATCTGAAATGCGAGCGTCAGCATCGCGAAGTAGACCGCCGAGAGCCGAACCGCAAAGAACCCAAAGAGCATGGCGGCCAGCGCCGCGGCGACGGGACCCAAGAGATAGGCCGCGGCCGCCGGGACACCGGCTCGGAGGAAGAGGAGGCCCGCGGCATACCCGCCGACTCCCACGTACGCGGCATGGCCGAAGCTGACCATCCCGGTGTACCCCAGCAGGAGGTTCAGGCTCAAACCGAACAGCGCAAGGATCATGATGTCGGTTGCCAGAAACGTGTAGAAAATCGGGATGACACCGGGGACGGCCGCAGCGAAAAGGAGCGTCCCGAGCCCCACGAGGATCGTCGGACGGGGGAAAAGCTCTCGAACGACACCCCCCCGCGCCACGGCCTGCCGGTCTTCGCCCACGCTACTCTTCTCGCCGGCCGAAGAGGCCCCAGGGGCGGAAGATCAACACCACAGCCATCACGAGATACGCGAGCACGATTGAGATCGCCGGGAACACCAGGGTGCCGAATGCCTTCAGCTCCGCGACCAGGAGCGAGGCCAGAGCCGCACCGAGGAAGCTCCCGAGCCCGCCGACCACCACCACGACGAAGGCTTCGATGATGATGGACGCGTCCATGCCGGGCGCCGCGGTCACGATGGGGGCCACCAGCGCTCCCGCGAGGCCGGCCAATCCGGAACCCACCATGAAGACCTCCGTAAACAGGCGCGGCACATCCGATCCCAGCGCCGCCAACATGTCCCGGCTGTGCCGCGCAGCCCTGACGAGTCGCCCCCATCGGGTCCGGTAAAAGACGATCCACAGGATGAGGCCCACCCCCAGGCCCGCAGCGACCACCAGAAGGAGGTACGTGGGAAAGGGCGCCCCGAATATCTTGACCGAGCCGGCCAGGGCCCCGGGTTTCGGCACCGCCTTTCCCTCCGCTCCCCAGAAGATCTTGGCGATATCGCTCAGCACCAGCACAAAGGCGAACGTGAGAAGAAGCTGGAAAATCGGGTCCGCGCGGTAGATGCGCCGCACGAATATGACCTCCAGCACCCCGCCCATCACGGCGACAGTCAGCGAGGCCAGGATCAACATGATCCAGAACTGCCCCGGGCTGCCCGCCAGCACCCGAATCCAGGTATAGGCAAAGTAGGCCCCGAACATGTACAACGACCCATGGGCGAAGTTGACGATCCGGGACACCCCGAAGATGAGGGAGAGACCGGAGGCGACCAGGAAGAGGAACATGGCGCCCGCGATCCCGCTGAGCAGCTGCATCAAGACCAGGGAGGGATCAGTCAGCCAGCCGAAGTACTCCGCGAGGAATCGGATCATCGCCCTCCTCTACTCAGCCTTCGACGTGCTGTCGCCGTCGGAGCCGGCCGGAGAGAGGCCGAGCATCATCATGGCCTGCTCACGCAACAGGAACTTCTGGACCTTTCCACTGGAGGTCGTGGGGTACTCCTTCAAAAAAAGGACGTGGCGAGGGATCTTGAAACTCGCCATTTTCCCCTGACAGAAGGTGAGCAGGTCCTCCAGGGTGACTCCTTCCCCTTCCTTCGGGATCACACAGGCGACGGCCACCTCCCCGAGACGCCGGTCGGGGACGCCCACCACCTTTGCCTGGCTGACGGCCGAGTGCCGGAGAAGCAGCGCCTCGACCTCCAGCGGGTCGACGTTTTCCCCGCCGACCTTCAGCAGCTCTTTGTAGCGACCCATGAACCGGATAAACCCGTCCTGGTCCATCACGGCTCTGTCCCCCGTATGGAGCCATCCCTCGCCGTCGATGGTCCGGGCGGTCTCCTCGGGCTTGTTGTAGTAGCCCCGCATCACCCCGTACCCGCGCACGCAGAGCTCCCCGGGGGTCCCCGGAGGCAGCGCCCGCCCCGTGGCCGGATCGATCACCTGGTACCCGTATCCAGGGGCGGGGTAGCCGGAAGCCAGGCAGCGCTCGTCCTCCGGGGCGTCGAGAAACGATCGACAGGCGCCGGTCCCGATCTCCGTCATCCCATACGCGCTCACGCTTCGGCAGAGGAGCCGGTTGACCCGACGGGCCACCGCCTCGGTGCTCGCCATTCCCGCCGGAAGAAAGGCGAGGCGGAGACTGCGCACGTCGGTAGCGGAGAAGGCGGGATGGTCCATGAGATCCTGGTAATGCGTGTCGAAGCCACAGAGGTAGGTGGCGCGCTCCCGCGCGAGGAGCCTCAGCGCCTCCGCCGGGTCGAACCGCTCCATGAGCACCATCCGGGCTCCGGTCAGAAGGAACATGAGCACCCCTTCGTAGAGCCCAAAGGTGTGAAACAGCGGAAGATACATCAGGATCACGTCGCGCGAGGTCATTCCCCAGCGGCTGGCCCCGTCGGCGACCGTCCGAACGATGCCGTGGCCGTGCATCGCGCCCTTCGGAAATCCGGTCGTCCCGGACGTGTACATGATCAGCACCGTGTCGGCCGGGGCGACGGCCGCGTGCCGCTCGGATAACGCCCCCTCGGAGACTCGGCCCCCGGCCTCGACCACCTCCGACCAGGAGAACGCCCCCTGGGAGACCCGGTCGCCCAACACGAGCACCCGCCGGAGACTGGGACAGCGCGAGCTCGAAAAGGCCGACGGGGTCGTGGTCTCCAACTCCGGGCACAGCTCCCGCAGGATCTCTTGAAACCCGACGGGACCCCAACGGTCCACGGTGACCAGGGTCGCGGAGTCGGATTGGCGGACCACGTACTCGAGGTCCACGGTCCGCAAACGGGTATTGATGGGCACGATCACCGCGCCAATCTTCGCGACGGCGAAGAAGAGGTGAAGCCACTCCGGGCGATTCGGGACCCACAGCGCGACGTGCTCTCCCGTTCGAACGCCGAGGGCTAGGAGCCCCCTGGCGGCCCGGTCGACGTCCCCCTGGAACTGCCCGAAGCTCCAGCGCCGATCGCGAAAGCAAAGCGCCTCCCGGTCCCGAAACCGCTCCGCGGCCCGGTCAGCGAGGTCCCCGACGGTCCAGCGTTCGACACCCCAGGTCATCGGCCCACCGCCGGTGCCAGTCTTACGACCCCGGCTTGTCCTGCCGGATCCGTTCGATCGCCTCCGCCATCCCCTTCTCCCTGGCCCCGCCCACGTACGACAGCAACGCCGCTCCCGTCTCCTCCTCGACCGCCGCATCGAAGTCCACGTCCATGGCGCGGTAGAGCGAGTTTCGCGTGAGCGCGAGCTCGAGCGGAAAGTGGGCGGCGATTCGGCTGGCGAGACCCTGGACCGCCGGCGCGAGCTGATCGGCCGGCACGACGCGGTTCACAAGACCGATCCGCAGCGCCTCCTGGGCATCGATCAGGTCGGTGGTATACAGGAGCTCGAAGGCCCGGCCGGCGCCCACGAGGCGGGTGAGGGTGTACAACCCGCCCATGGTCACGGTCGCGCCGACCCGGACTTCCGTGAAGCCGAACTTCGTCCCCTCGGCCGCGACCCGGATGTCGGCCAGCATCGCCAGCTCGCATCCCCCGCCAACGGCGTAGCCATGGACCTGGGCGAGGACCGGTTTCCCCATCCGACGAAATATCCGGGCGATCTCCTGTTCCGGCGTCATGTGGCGGTGCCAGTACTCCCTGAGCTCTCGCCGCCTGGGGTTCTCCTTCAGGTCCGCCCCGGCGCAGAACGCCCGACCCGCGCCCCGAATGACCACGACGCGCGCCTCGCGGTCGTCCCGCGCGGCACTCGCGGCGGCAATCAAGTCGTGGATCCAGGCATCGTTGATCGCATTCAGCACCTGCGGACGGTTGAGGGTGAGGGAGCCGATCTGCTCCTTCCGTTCATAGAGGACCGTGTCGCCCACGGGTCACCTCCCCGAATCTGAGAGCTTGGTGAAGACCTTGCGCCAGGTCTCGTGCAGCATCCGACGGACGCTCTCCTCCGGAAGCTTGGGGAGATGGCGCTGCTCCAGCCAGCTGTTGATCCCCATGAGGGTCTCGATGGACCTTCCCGGTGACCCCGCCGGGAAGTCCGTCCCCCAGAGCAGCTTATCCGTGAGCCCGAACGTTTGGGTGAAGTAGTAGAGGAGGGGGTGGATCAGGTGGTAGTACCCATGCTCGACCTGCGGCAGGTAGCGCGAGAGCGCGCGCCGGTCGAACCCCGCGAGCTGTGGGAGCCACGAGATATCGGCGTAGACGTTCTCGTGCTTGGCCACCAGGAAGGCGGCCTCCTCATACCGGTGGTAGCCCAGGTGGCAGATCACGATGCGCAGGTCTGGAAACTGGATCGCCACCTCATCGACGGCCATGAGGTCCCCGTACTTCAGGTGACCCCACCGCGCCTGGGCCGGGCCGGCATGGACCACGAGCGGGACGTCGAGGTCCCTCGCCACCTCCCAGACCGGGAAACACTTCGGGTCATCGAGGCGGAAGCCGCCGTAGACCGGTCCCAGCTCGCCGACGGCGGCGGCACCCATCTCGTTCACACACCGTTCGACTTCGGCCGCGGCCCCGGGCTCCGTCGGCGTGACGCAGCATCCCCAGGCGAGCGGGTCCGGTCGTTCCCGCACGAGCCCCGCGAGGTACTCGTTGGCGACGTCGATGCCCAGCGTCGCCCCCGCCTTGAGCCCCAGCAACAGCGCCTTGGCGACGTCACTCCCTTTCATTTCCTCCAAATAGTGCTCGACGGGGAGCTCCCACATCTGCTTGAACTGCTCCTCGGACCAGCCACGACGGCGGGGCGGCTGGTTCGCGAGCATGACCTCCCGATCGAAGTGCTGGGGGTACCGCCAGGAGTGCATATGACAGTCCAGGATCATGGGAACTCCTTTCCCGGGGCCGGTTCGGTCGCGCTCCGGCCCGGCGGGCCGGACGGCGCTCACACGCCGGATGGGCTACTTTTTCGCTTTCGCGCGGATCTCCAAGATCTCCTCCTTCGTTTGGAGCCCTTGCTCGGCCGGGATCTCCTGAATCCGCGTCAGCGTCATCTCGCCAATCTTGGGATCCACCTTCGACCAGCCGATCCAGGCCGGAATCGTCAGCTGGTGGTCGAAGTCCCGGAAGTGCATCCGACCGAGCGGCGTGTCGATCGGGAGCTTTTCCAATGCCTTGATGACCTTCTCGTTGTCGGTGGTGCCGGCCTTCGTGACCCCTGCGGCAGCCGCCTTGACGGCGATGTACCCGGTGATGGAGCCCCACACCGGCCAGTTGCCCGTCCGTTTTCTGATCTTGTCGACAAACTCCCGATGCGGGGGGCTGCTGAACGGAGCAATGTCGGCGCTCCAGGGGTATCCGTTGAGGAGCATCCCTTCGGGGGCCTCGGCGCCGAGCCCCCGGTGGTCGTCGGGGCGTCCGGAGTAGGGCCCGATGAGCTGGACTTTATCGAAAAATCCATAGGGCTTCGCCTGGAGTACGAACTGCTGGAACCCAGTGCCGAAGAGGGTGACGAACACCGCCTCCGGGCGCGCCGCCAGCGTGGCGGTGATGTACGGCGTGAAGTCTGTTTCACCGAGCTTAGGAAACTGCTGGCTCACCACCTCGACGCCCGGCTTTTCTTTCTTCAAGACCTCCAAAAAGGCATCCCACGGGACTCGGCCCCCCTCGTAATCCTGGCCGATGACCGCGTACCGCTTATGGGGAAGCTTGGCGGCCACCCTAGCCAGGGCCCGCCCGGTGAAGAACACGTGCTGGTTGACCCGGAACACGTACGGGTTCCAGAACTCGTTGGTCAGGCGATGCGTCGCTGCGATCGTCGCGATGAAGAGCCGCTTGTGCTGCTTCGCCCAATCGGCGAACGCGAGAGAGACGCCGCTCGAGAACGGGCCCAGGATGAGCTCGACCTTTTCCTGATAGACCAGTTCCTGCAGGTTGGTCAGCCCGAGATCAGGACGAAGCTTGTCGTCACGGAAGGCCAGTTCGAGCGGACGTCCGAGAACCCCACCCGCGGCGTTGATCTCCTCCACGGCGAGAAGCATCGCTTCCTTCTCAGGAATCGTGTATGGGATCGCGACGCCCGTGTAGGAGTTCGCGACACCGACCCTGAGCGCTTTCACCTGGGCCACGGCCGGGCCTGCGGGGACCGCGGTCCACGCAGTTCCCGCAACGAGGACGGCCGCGAGCACTCGAAGCACCCTGAACGCTCTCCTTGTCCTGTTCATGAGACCCTCCTCTTGAGCGTAGCTGTGTGTGAGCCTCCTCATGGTTCGATCCCCAGGAGTTGGCAGGCGTTCCGGTACAGCAACTTCTCCTTGACCTCAGGCTTCAGCGGCAGCGCCCGCGCCTCCTGAACCGCCCGCTTGAACGGGATCATCGAATCGGTGGCGAACAGCACCCGGTCCTGGAGCAGGGTGTTGGCGAACTGCATAAGCACCTCCCATCCCGACCCCGGCAGAGCGAGGTATTTCGGGGCGATCCCGCCGACCTCGAGGTACACCGACCGATGCTTCCGTGCGACGGCCACCGCTTCAGGCACCCAGGGCCAGCCGGCGTGGTTCAGGACGATCCCGAGCCCCGGGAAGTGGCAGGCAACCTCATCCACGTAGACGGGGCGGCCAAAATCCATCGTCCGGTTGAACGAGTAGTTGATGCCCGTGTGGATCGTCACCGGAATCCCATATTCGAGACACTTCAGATAGAGCGGGTAGTAGAGCTTGTCGTTCGCCCGCAGCCCCGACGCGAACGGTTGAACATTCACCCCCTTGAGCCCAAGGGTCTCCACGGACCTCCTGAGCTCGTCCACGGCGTCCAGCCCGTCCGCCGCGTCAACGGCCGCGAAACCCACGAACACGTCAGGGTACGCGTTGACGATATCGGCGACGGCCTCGTTCATCGCCCGATAGTCCCCGTGCGACCACTCGGCCTGCAGGACCGCTCGCGTGATGTCCGCCTCCTGCAAACTCTGGAGCAACTCGTCGACGGTGTAGGAGACGCCTTGATAGTCGAAGATCTCGATGTACCGCCGCATGTACGCCGGTCGTCCCGTGATCCGATCCTTCTGCGGCAACGTCACGCGAAAATCCACGATCATGGTCACCTCCGCACTCGGGACGGCACCCTGCTCTCGTCAACCCTGGCCGGCTCGGTACGCCCCATGCCCTTGGCCGCACCCGTGACGATCGCCACCTGATCCAGGAGCTTCATCGATACCCATTCTCGATGAGTTCCGCGGGCCGCGCGGACGGAGCCCCGTAGCCGCCGCCACCCGAGCTCTCGATCGTCACGAGATCGCCGGGGCGGAGCGGGAGGGTCTCCTTGCCCTTCACCTCGCGCACCGCGCCGTCCCGTTCCAGCGTGATGCGGTACGGGAGCCCCGCGGCTCCGCCGAAGACTCCCCAGGGCGGGACGATGCGCCGCTCGAGCATGGTGGTCAGGGTTGCCTCCCCGAGGAGCCGGTAGGCCCGCACCTGGCCGAGTCCGCCACAATGGGCGCCAGCCCCGCCGCTTCCGACTCGGAGCTCATGACGGCCGACCTCGATCGGGTACTCCGCCTCGATGACCTCCACAGGGGTGTTCATGACGTTCGACATGTGGACGCGCACGGCGTGACCGCCGTCGCGGTGGGCCGCCGCCCCCTCGCCGCCTCCGTGGACCTCGTACAGGATGTACCACCGGCCGTCCCGTCGTCCCGCAAAGAGAAGGAGACCCGAGGTGGTGGGCCCTCCCGCGGTGATCCGCTCCGGGAGGGCGGGGGCCAGCGCCTTGAAGATCGCATCCACAACCCGCTGAGAGGTCTCGTGGTTCCCCCCCACCACCGGCGCGTCCGACGAGGGGTTGAGCACCGTCCCCTGAGGGACGGCGACACGGACCGGGCGGTAGCAGCCATCGTTGGCCGGGATGTCGGGTCCGACCAGCGCCTTGAGGCTATAGTAGACGGCTGAGCAGGCGACGAAGCGCGTCGTGTTCACCGGCCCCTTCGCCTGGCTCCCCGTCCCGGTGAAGTCGAGGTGGGCCAGGGCACCCCGGATCGTCACCCGGACCCGTACCGGGATCGGCCGGTCTTCAATCCCGTCGTCGTCCACCCAGTCCTCGCCTTCGTAGCTCCCTGGAGGGATCGCTCGGATCGCGGCGCGCATCTGCGCCTCGGACTCGGCACGAAACCGGTCGAAGCAGGCCAGCACCGTTCTCACCCCGTAGCGCTCGAACAACTCCCCCAGCCGGCGCGCCGCCACCTCGTTGGCGGCGTACTGTGCCAGCAGGTCTCCCTCTCGCTCCTCCCGCCCCCGCAGATTGCCGAGGATGAACTCCATGGCGGACGGCTCGGCGCCCTTTCGGGTGAACACGCGGATCGGGGGGATGCGGAGCCCCTCCTGATAGGCCTCTGTCGCCCATGGCACGTAGCTGCCTGGGACAGCTCCACCGATGTCTGCCCAGTGAGCGAGGGAGATGGCGAAGGCCACCAGGCGGCCGGCAGCAAAGACGGGACGGATCGCCTTCACGTCAGGCAGGTGGTTCCCGCCGACCTCGGGGAGGTTCAGGTAGTACTGGTCGCCCTCGCGGAGCTGGCGGCGAGGGATGCGCGTGAGGAACTCCTTCACCGTGAAGGCCATGACCCCGAGGTGGATGGGGATGTCCTTCCCCTGGGCGATCAGGCGGCCACGGGCGTCGGTGAGAGCGCTGCTGAGGTCGCCCGCCTCCTTGAGGAGGGGAGAGCGTGCCGAGCGCATGACGACGGCGCTCATCTCCTCAGCGATGGCGAAGATGGCGTTCCGCACCACCTCCAGCGTGATCGGGTTCACGGCGCGTTGGTTCACGGGCTGATCTCGATGTGGACGTTGCCGAAGCGGTCGCGCTGGCCACGCTGCCCGGGGTAGATCAGCGTCGTTGCCCAGGGATCCTCGACGAGGGCCGGCCCCTTCAGCGGCTGCTCCAGCGCCAGGTCATCCCGACGGTAGACCGGGAGCGACGTCACGCCCGTTTCGGGAAAGTACGCCCGGTGCTCCGAGAACGGCTGTCCCGTGCCGCTCCCGGTCCACTCCGGAAGCCGAACCTCTCCCGTCGCCACCAGAGCCCGGACTCGGAGGTTCACGCACTCGATCGCTTCCCCGGTGGCGTAGGCGTAGAGGCGCGTATGGAGGGCCTCAAAGTCCCGGCGGAGAACGTTGAGATCTCCGCGCCACGGAACTTCAAGCTCATAGTTCTGACCCAGGTAGCGGAGATCCAGGCTCGGGGCCAGAGTGATCGCGTCAAGCCCATACCCCTCCGCCCCGAGCGGCTCCGCCACCGCCGCGTCGAGTGGCAGAAAGCGCCGGTTCAGGTCCTCGCTGGTCATGGCACCGAGCGAGGCGCGGTAGGTCTGGACCCGGTCGTATGCAAGGTCAGTCACCACGCAGCCGAGAGCGGAAAACACGCCCGCGTGGGCCGGGACTATCACCCGCCGCATCCCGAGCTCCCGGGCCAGCCTTCCGGCGTGAAGAGGGCCGGCGCCCCCGTAGGCGATGAGGACGAAGTCGCGGAGGTCGAACCCGCGCTGGACCGAGATCAACCGGATCGCCCGGAGCATGGCGGCGTTGGCCACCTCCAGCGCCCCGGCGGCTGCCTCGGCGAGCGGCAACCCCACTCGCGCGGCAAGGGGCACCAGGGCCGCCTCCGCTCGCCCACGCTCCACACGGATTGACTCGCCGAGGAGCGCATCGGGCCGGAGCGTCCCCGCAACGACGTGGGCATCCGTGATCGTCGCCGCCTCCCCACCGAGTCCGTAGCAGGCTGGACCCGGCCGGGCCCCAGCGCTCCGCGGCCCGACCTTGAGCGCGCCGGCCGAATCAAGCCAGATGATGGACCCTCCTCCCGCCCCGATGGACTCAACGGCGAGCGAGGGGAGCCGGATCGGGTGGCCGCCCAGCCGTCGCTGCGGGAGGGTCTGGGCGACCCCGTCGGCGATCAGGCAGACATCCGTGGTCGTCCCGCCCATGTCGAAGGCGATGGCGTGGCGGAGTCCGAGGGCGCGGGCCAGATGCGAGGAGGCGGCCACTCCGCCCGCCGGCCCCGAGACCGCCATGGCCAGCGGACGGCGCCGGGCGGCCTGCGCCGACATCATCCCGCCGTTGGACTGGAGGAGGTGGAGGGACCCTCGCGCGCCCTCGCGCGCCAGAGAGGCCTCGAGGTCCGCCAAGTACCGGTCGGCCAGTGGCATCACCATCGCGTTCAGGGCGGTGGTGACCGACCTCTCGTACTCGCGGAACTCGGCGTTAATCTCATGGGAGGCCGAGACATAGGGGATGGTGTGGGTCAGGGCCTCCTTGAGCCACGCTTCGTGCTCCGGGGCCGCGTAGCTGTGAAGCAAGCAAATGGCAACGGCCTCCACCCCAAGCGCCTGGAGCGCCCCGACCAGGGCTGGGAGCTCTTCCTTCACCAGCGGGACCACCACTCGCCCGTCGGCGGCCACCCGCTCGGTGACCTCAAAGCGGAACCGCCGGGGAATGGGCGGAGGGGGTTTCGGTGAGAGGTCCAGCCGGTAGAGATCGCTCCGGTTCTGTCGGGCGATCTCCAGAACGTCGCGGAAGTGGCGGGTCGTGATCAGCGCTGTCACCGCCCCCCGCCCCTCGATGATGGCATTGGTGACGATGGTCGTCCCGTGGGCGATGCGATCCGCGCCAGGGCCGATGGCGCGGATCCCCTCCAGAACGCCTCGGGCCGGCGCCTCCGGGGTCGTGAGCACCTTGAGCGAACGTAGGGCGCTGCCGCCCTCCTGGCAGACGACCAAGTCCGTGAAGGTCCCGCCCACGTCCACACCGATGCGGCGACTCAGTCCCATCGTGGGCCCAAGCGTAAGAACATGGGGCGACTCCTGTCAAGGCGGGCGGCTCCCGCGCCCAGGAATCTCTCGACCACGTCTAGCCCGGGAGCACGGCCACGGCCGAGATCTCGATCAACGCCCCCTCGCGCAGCAGGCCCTTGACGATCACGCCGGTGGCCGCCGGGAATCGGCCCTTGAACACCTCTCTCCTGACGTCGGCTGTCTCCCGATAATTTTCTGTGGTTGTGACGTACTCCGTGGTCTCGACGATGTGCTCGAAGCCGGCGCCGGCAGCGGCGAGAAGCTTGGCGAACTTCTGATAGATGTACCGCGCCTGAGCCACGATGTCGCCCGGCCCCACAATCTGGCCATTGTCGTCGCTGGCGGTCGTTCCCGAAAGGAACAGCAGGTTCCCCGCCCGCACTGCCGGGGAGAACGTATAGCCCTTGGGCCACGACGGGGTGGTGACGACGTCAAAGACGGGCATACGCGTCTCCTTGCCGGATGTCAACGCTCACTGCTTTCGGAGGATGAACCGCTGAATCTTCCCGGTTTCAGTCTTGGGCAGCTCAACGACAAACTCGATGTCGCGGGGGTACTGGTGCTTCCCGAGGCAATTCTTCACCACGTCAACGATCTCCGCTTCAAGCCCGGCGAACGGCCTTGTGCCCGGCTTCAGCACGACGTACGCCTTCACGATCTGCCCCCGGAGCGCGTCCGGCTTGCCGACCACCGCGGCCTCCGCGACGGCGGGATGATGGAGGATCGCGCTCTCGACCTCGAAAGGCCCGATCCGGTAGCCGGCGCTCTTGATCACGTCATCGGCACGCCCTTCAAACCAGAAGTAGCCGTCAGCATCCCGACGGGCGAGGTCGCCAATCGTCATCCAGCCGCCGCGGGAGAGCTCCCGAGTGCGCTCGGGGTCCTCCCAATACCCGAGCGAGTAGTACCCCTCGCCGCTGGGTCGCATGCCGATGTGGCCGACCTCCCCCGGACCCAGCTCGCGCCCCTCGTCGTCCACCACCGCCATCTCGAACCCGGGCAGCGGCAGCCCCATCGACCCGGGCTTCACGACCATATCGACCGCGTTCAAGTTCCCGATCGGCAACCCGAACTCGCTGGACCCGTACTGGTCCATGACCGTCACGCCCCACTGCTGGTGGAAGAAGCCGACGACCTCGGGATTCAGGGGCTCGCCGCAGCTGCTGACGCAGCGGAGGCGGATATCGGGGCGGCGCACGACGTCCGGACCGAGCGCCATGATTCCGCGCAAGAGCGTGGGTGTCGTGGCCAAGTTGGTGACGCGGTGGTCGCGCAGCAGCGACAGGCAGAACTCGGGCGTCGTCACGGCCTCGTGAGAGGTGATGGGAATCCCCATCGCCAGCGGCACCATGTAGCACACGAGCCCGTACCCCCACCCCGGGTCCCCGGTCGGCCAGACGATGTCATCGAGATGCAGGTCGACCGCGTACTTCATGTAGGGATGGATGGCGAGCAGGAAGTTGTTCGCGATCTTGACACCCTTCGGGGGCCCGGTGGACCCGGAGGTGTAGAGCAGGACCGCCGGCTCGTCGCGCCGGCAACCCACGAGATCGCAGGTCTCGGATTGATCACTCATCGCGGCCCAGAAGTTCAAATCCCCCGCATCCACGCCCTCGCCGCCAGGGGCCGCCACCGCCACGATGGCCAGGGGGCCCTGAAGAGGCTTCGGCAGGCGCGCGCGATACTCCCACTGGGTGCAGAAGATCTTGGCCCCGCTGTGCTGGACACGAAACTGAATGGCGTCAGGCCCGAAGCCGGTAAAGATCGGAACATAGATGGCGCCTGCCTTCCAGGTCCCCAGCATGATGACGATGGTCTCGGGTCTCCGGGGAAGGAAGCCCGCGACCCGGTCCCCTTTGCCGACGCCGAGCGAGCGGAGGACATTGGCAAAGCGATTACTGAGGCGGCTCAGCTCGCCGAACGTGTATCCGCGAGTCGTGCCGTTCTTCCCGAACCAGTTGAGGGCGACCGTGTCGGGGGCATGCCGGTCGAGGATGGTGTATCCCAGATTGATGGCGGTCATCGACGTCCAATCGAGCGCGCGAAAACTCTCCTCCCACCGGAACGCCCGGTGCGCCTCAGCGTAGGTCCGCTTCTTCATCCTGCGCTCCCGGCCTGCGGCCGGCACCGGAGGAGATAGAGATGATGGCCTTCGAGGACCACCTCGCCGCGCTGGTTGCGGATCTTGACGCCGAGGCGGAGCAGGCCTTGTTCACGCTTCGGCTCACGCGCGACCACTTCAAACTCGGGATACACCGTGTCGCCGATCAAGACCGGCTTCAGGAAACGGCACTCTTGTTCGACGAAGGCGATCATCGAGGCTTCGAGCCGGTGGGAGAGTGGCGAGGCGCCAACCGCCGTCATCGCCATCACCAGCAGTCCATGAGCCACGCGCGCGCCGAAGGGGGTCTTGCGTGCGTATTCTTCATCATAATGGATCGGGTGGTTGTCTCCGGTCAGACCGGCGAAAAAGAGGAAGTGCGCATCATTCAGCGTCCGCGCCGGGCTGCTGAAGCGATCGCCGACCTTGAAGTCTTCGAAATACAGCTGCTCGTCGCCTCTCATGGCTCTCCGGTTCAGTCCCTCCGGCTACGCGAACCGACCCGACTTCAGCGCGAGCCGCGGAGGATCCCAAGTCCCCGACCAGGGGCGTGGAACCACGGTCGGGTGACTCCCTGACAGTGGCCCTGTCACGTTTGACACCTTCACTGATAGGTCTTGTCGCTCAATCGGGCGCCCTCAGGGTCCGAGCGGGAATCGACTCTTTGATTTTCAGGCGTTTCTCCCGGTCTGCACGTTGAGCCCAAGGACCGCGGAGTTTGGCACGAAACCTGCTCGACACGCGAGCAGGTGTCCATTCAGCTCACCGCGAGGGCATCTTCAGAGCCCACAAGGAGGTCAACGATGAAGGCATTATGCGCGTTCGTCCTGGTGATCTGCCTGCTCCTCCCGTCAGGGCCGGTCTTGGCCGCCGCCACCGAATTTTCGCGCGGCCAGACCACCGTCACAGTCGGCTCCAACACCCTTACCGCTGACAACAACGTCAAGTACGTGAACTACACGGTGGGCGAAGTTCTCACCGTCACGCTGAATTATTCGGCCACCTGCGACATCGAGTTCAGCGGGCTGACCCAGCGGTCGCCGAAGCCGTACACCCCACGCGGCGTCGCCGGCGTCGTGAGTAACGTCACCGGCACGCCACCGGCGGGGAGTCCCGCGACGAGCGGAAGCGTGACGTTCGACATCCAGTTCACCAGTCTAAAGAAGGCGGGGAAGAGCAAACAGTTCGGCGTCGCGCACCTGAAGCTGGTCCTCGGCGTCGATGATGACTGTGACGGCAGTATCGACGACACCGTGAACATCGGCGTGCAGCTTTCGGTTTCGACCGCCTCGCACCCGTAGCCCATCATCCTCTTCACGCGAGCCTCGGGCGGACCTGGTCCGCCAGAAGGCGCATGGCGCGGGCGACGGCGTCGTGCGGCATCCCGGGCCAGTGGACCCGGAAGACCATCGTCGTCGCGCCAGTGGCCGCCGCGCAGCGGTGGATCGCCTCCGCGCACTCGGCCGGGGCCCCGAGAATGAAGCGATCGCGGACCAGGTCGTCGAAGGCTTGCGTCATGTCGTCGTCGGCGGGGAGCACGCGGTGCTGGCCCCAGGCCACGTACGCCCGGTACTTCGTCTCGAGATGCGGCCTCGCCACCCGGAACGCCTCGGCGCGGGTCTCGGCCACGAAGATCTCGCGCATCATCGGAAGCTCTGTGGGAAAGGCTTTCCCCGCCCTGGCAAGCGCCGCCCGGTACAGTCCCATCTGGCGCGCGATCGTCTGCACGGTCGCATGGGGGTTGATGATCCAGGCGTCGCCGATTTCGGCGGCGCGCTCCACGGCCCGATCCCCATTGGCGGCCACCCAGACGGGCGGATGGGGCCGCTGGACGGGCCGCAGCGCCGTTCGGGCCTCGATGAGCCGGCAGTGCGGGGATTCGAAGGTCACCGCCTCGCCGGCCCAGAGCTCTTTGATCACGCGGAGGTGATCGAGGAGGCGCGCCACGCGCTCGCCCTGTTCGATGCCAAACGCCCGATCCTCGACCTCGCGGTACCCGAGGCCCACGCCGAAGATGAAGCGCCCTCCCGTCACGATGTCCAGGCTCGCGACCTCCTCGGCCACCGCCACGGGATTCAGGAGCGGCAAGAGGTAGATCGTGATGCCGAGGCGCATGGGCCCCGCCTCGGCGGCCAGCCGCGCCGCGGCGATGGCCGGCTGCAGCATCGCGAACTCGTTGATGAGGAAGTGCTGGCCGAACACGACAGGGTCGAATCCGAGCGTCCGCGCCAGCCGCACCTGCTCGATCGTCTCCGCGAAGCGGTCGGCCCGCGGGTCGGACGGCGGGTGCTGGTTCGCGAGGAGCAACCCGACACGCATCAGACGACTCCTTTCTCGCCGAGCGCCTCGAGCTCTTCGCGCGTAAGGCCGAGCCGGCCGCCGTAGATCTCCGCGTTGTGCGAGCCGAGGGCCGGCCCGAGCCAGGCGATCGTGCCCGGCGTCGCCGACAGGCGCGGGACCACGTTGCACACGGTGAGAAATCCCAGCACCGGGTCCGGCAGTCTCGCCAGGCTCTCCCGGGCCTTGAAGTGCGGGTCGGCGAAGATCTGGGAGGCGTCATACACCGGTCCGATCGCCGCCTCGCAGGCCTCGAAGCGCTCCAGCACTTCCGCCAGCGTGTGCCGGCCGATCCAGCCGCCGATGACGGCGTCCAGCTCGTCGGCGTGCCGCACCCGCGCGCTGTTGTCACGGAACCGCGGGTCCGTGACCAGATCTTCCCGCTCGACCGCCTTGAGGATGCGCTCGGCGATCGGCTGGGCGCTCCCGGAGATCGCCACCCAGTGGCCATCCGCGGTCCGGTAGGCGTTTCGCGGCGCCGCGTCGCTGATGCGGTTGCCGGTGCGGCCCCGCACCGTCCCGAGCTGGTCGTACTCGAGGAGCATCGGCTCCATGAGACGCATGAGGCCGTCGTAGATCGCCATGTCGATCTGCTGCCCCTCGCCCCCGTGGTGGTCGCGGTGGTACAGCGCCATCATCACCGCGTAGGTCCCGAAGGCCGCGGCGACGCCATCCGCCAGGGCCAGCGGCGGCAGCGTCGGGGGGCCGTCGGCCTGGCCCGTGACGTGCGCGAACCCGCTCATGGCTTCGGCCAGGGTGCCGAAGCCGGGCCGGGGGCTGTACGGCCCCCTCTGGCCGAAGCCCGTCATGCGCAGCATCACCAGACTTGGGTTCACGCCCCGCAGGGCCTCATACCCGATCCCCCACGCCTCCAGCGTGCCGGGCCTGAAGTTCTCGACGAGGACGTGCGAAGCCTGAACCAGGCGCCGGAGGAGCGCTTGCCCCTCCGGCCGGCGGAGATTCAGGGTGATGCACTTCTTGTTGCGCGACATCGACCGCCACATGAGGCCGACGCCGTCCTTCTGCGGCCCGAACCGGCGCATGTGGTCCCCGACCTCGGGCTGCTCGACCTTAATGACCTCGGCACCGAACTCGCCGAGGAACGTCGCGACCCAGGGCCCGGCCCCGAGGGTCGCGATGTCGAGGACGGTGAGGCCCTGGAGCGCCTGCGGGTTCCCCTGTGTCATTGACCCATCTCCCCCGTGGTCACGGCCTCACGCACCCGGGACGCCGGCGTGCGCGGCGGCGGCGAGAACCCGCCGCATGATCAGCACCGTATCGATCGACACAAACGCCCCCTCCGCCAGCACGACGCCGTCGCCTCGGGCCAGCGCCGCCTCGTAGGCCGCCACGACCCCGCGCGCGCGGGCGACCTCGTCGGGGGTCGGGGTGAAGACGGCGTTGACAGGCTCCACCTGGTTGGGGTGGAAGACCACTTTGCCGGAAAAGCCCAGCGCCCGTGCCGCCGAGGCATCGGCTCGGGTGGCGGCGGCGTCCCGCACGTCGCGGAAGAAGGCCGCGTCGATCGCTTGAAGCTTCGCGGCGGCCGCCGCCGCAGCGATCAGGCTCCGTGGAACATGGAGCGCCTCGGGGGTCAGGGCACAGCCGGTGTCGGCAGCGTAGTCGCCCGAGCCGAAGAAGAGGGCCGCCGCGCGCGGGGAGGCCGTCGCGATCGACGCGGCATGCGACAACCCCTCGGCGGTCTCGATCGTGAGAATGAGCGGCAGGGGCGCCGGGCGATGGGCCGCGGCTTCGTACCCCCTCAGCAGCAGTTCCAGCATGCGCACGTCGGCAGCGCTCCGCACCTTCGGGATGAAGAGGCTGTCGAGGGCCTCCAGCGGCAGGGCCCGCAGGTCCTCGACGAGATCGGTCGTGCCGACGGCGTTCACGCGCACGACGCGTTCGCGCCGCCCGAAGGGGAGGGACCGAAGCCCGGAGGCGACGGCCCGGCGCGCGTCCCCTTTCGCGGACGGCGGCACCCCGTCCTCGAGGTCGAACGCGACCGCGTCCACGGCCAGGCTCACCGCCTTCGCCAGGCGGGTCACCTGGTGGCCCGGGGTGAGGAGGAGGGTCCGCCGGATGCGCAGCTCAGGCATCTTCCGCTCTTTCAATCGACTCCGCCATGGTGACCCCGCTGCCTTCGCCGAGGTACAGGCGCTTCACCCGCTCGTCGGCGAGCAGCTCGGCCGCGGGGCCGGCGAAGGCGATCCGCCCCATATTGAGCACGTAGCCCCAGTCGGACACCTGGAGCGCGCGCGAGGCTTTCTGCTCCACCATCGCCACCGTGAATCCCGCCGCCTTCAGCTCGACGAGCTTCGCGAAGACCAGCTCCACGAACCGGGGCGACAGGCCGAGTGAAGGCTCGTCGAGCAGCAGGACCTGAGGCGTCGTCATCAGGCCGCGGGCGATCGCCAGCATCTGCTGCTCGCCCCCGCTCAAGGTGCCGGCGAGCTGCCGATGCCGGGCGCGGAGCACGGGGAAGAGCGTCAGCACGCGATCCAGCGCCTCCTCGATCCGCGCCCGCTGGCGGCGGAGGATGAATGCGCCCACCTCCAGGTTCTCCAGGACCGTCATCGTCGGGAACACGATGCGCCCCTGGGGAACGTACGCGAGGCCCCGGGTGACCCGCCGGTGCGCCGCCTCCCGCGTGATCGGCTCCGAGTTCAGCCAGATCTCGCCTTCCCACGGCGTCAGCAGGCCCATCAGGGCCTTGAGCGCCGTGGATTTCCCCGCCCCGTTGGGACCGATGATGGAGGTGACCGCCCCGCCCCGGATCACGAGATCGATCCCGCGGACGATCGCGATCTCGTCGTATCCCGTGACGAGCCCGCGGGTCTCGAGCACCGCGCCGTTGACGGGTGTCGTCACCGGGATGTCCAGGGCGGCATCGGCAGCACGGCGTCGGCCGTCTTCTGGTTGAACGGCCACACGATCTCCCGATGGCCCTTCAACACCTGAACGATCAACCCTTTCTTCGCGGTCTGCGCCCCGGTCTCGTTGACGGCGTAGGGCCCGAAGGGCGTCTCGGTCTGGAGGGCGCGGAGCGTCGCCGCCAGCTTGTCCTGATCGAGGCTGCCGGTCTTCCTGACGGCCTCCTCGAGGATCAGGCAGCCCGCGTACCCCAGCAACGCGTAGTAGCCGGGCTCGTAGTTGTACTTCGCCTTGAAGCGCTTGACGAACTCGGGGTTGCCCTTGGTGGGCAACGACGGCTCGTAGAGCGACATCCCGAAGGCGTACTCGGCGTCCTTGCCGGTGGCCTTCAGGAAGTCCTCCTGGGACACGCCGTTGTGCACGAACATCTTGGGCAGGTAATTCGTCGCCTTCATCTGGCGGATCATCTCGATCGCCTCGGGCGGGTACCCGACGGACACCCAGATGTCGGGCTTGATGTCGCGCGCCCGCGCGATGTACGAGGCGAAGTCGGTGGTCGCCGCCGGGAAGTACTCGACCATCCTGATCTCGATGCCGTGCTGGGGCGCCCAGTTCCGGATCGCCTTCTCCATGTCGCGCGCGGCGGCGTAGTCGCGCGAGACGAACACGAGGCTCTTGTAGCCCGCCTTGGCCGCCAGCGGGAACACCCCCTCCACGTAGTAGGGAACGGGGGTCACCACCTGAAAGATGTACTTGAAGCCGCGCTGGTGGATGGACTCGGATGCGCCGCCCGCGTTGATCATCACCATCTTGTGCTTTTCACTGACGGCGCTCGCCGTCGAGGTGCCGGCCGTCCCGAACGGCGAGATCAAGAGATCGACCTTGTCACTCGTGATCAGGCGCTCGGTGAGCCGCGCGGCGGTCGCCGCGTCGCTCCGGTCATCATAGATCTGGAACTGCACGGGACGCCCGAGCAGGCCGCCGCGGCCGTTCACTTCCTCGAGCCACAGGTCGTAGCCGCGCCTGACGTGCGCCGCGGAGTCGGCCAGGTTGCCCGTCAGCGCGATCGGCGCACCGATCGTGATCGGCTTCTGCGCCGCGACCGGCCCCGCACCGGCCGCCAGCGCCACCGCCGCGGCGAGCCCGGCGAGCCACGCCGCTTGCCCCCCCCGCGTGAAACCGCGGCCCGTCCCCCCGATCCTCTGCCATCGCCGTGTCCTCATGACGACCTCCTCCTGTCGGTTTCGCGCTCCCGTTCCGCTTTCGCGTCAGTGCGGATGCGCTGTCGGACTCCCCCGGCCGCGCTCGAGGACGTCGGCCCGCGTTCCGCATCGGGTGACGTAGCTCGCCGGCTCCATGCCGAGCAGCGCGGCGATCTCCTGCGCCGCCTTGAGCGCTTCCCGCGTGTCGATGCCGGTCTCGACGCCCATCTCGTTGAGCAGGTGCACGATGTCCTCGGTCGCCAGGTTCCCGACCGAGCCCATCGTCGCCGGCATGACGATGCCCCCGCCGATGCCGCAGATCGACCCCTCGACGCTGCCGGCCCCGCCGTCCAGCGCGGCGAGGACGTTCGCCCCGCCCATGCCTGCGACGTTGTGGACGTGGAAGCCCACCTCGACGTCCGACCACCGATCGCGGATCCGACGGAAGACCGTGTTGACGTGGCGCGGGTCCTCCATCCCCAGGCTCCCGGCGAGGTAGAAGCGTCGGATCCCCCGCGCGTACAGGCGGGCGAACACGTCCAGCGTCCGCTCCTCGGGGATCCGCCCCTCGTATGGACAGAAGAAGGACATGCCCATCGCCATGACGAACCGGGCGCCGGCCCGGGTGGCGATGTCGAGCGCCATCGCCGCCTGGTCGATCGCCTGGTCCACGGACATGTTCTGGTTCTTCCGGCAGTAGGTCTCGCTCACCGTGAGCAGACCGAGCATCTCGTCGACCTTGGCGTCGGCCGCGCGGGCCGCCCCCTTCGCGTTGGGGACGAGCGCCCGGTAGATCGTCCCGGGACGCCGCGTGATCTGCGCCATCACGGCCTCGGCGTCCCGCAGGTGCGGAATGACCCGGGGATGGGCGAATCCGGTCACCTCGATCACCGCGAACCCCGCGGCGCTCAGCCGGTCGACCATCGCCACTTTGCGGTCCGTCGGAATCCAGCGATCGAGACTCTGGAGCCCATCCCGTGGCCCCACCTCGACCACCGTCGCGCGCTTGGGCAGGTCCAACATGCCACGGCTCTCCTTTCTAAAAGTACGCGGCCAGGACCCGGGGGTCCTTCCGGATCACGTCGGGCGCACCCTCCGCGATGATCTCGCCGGCGTCCATGGCCAGGACGGTTTCGCAGATGTTCAAGAGAATGCGCATCTCGTGGTCGATCAGGAACAGCGTGACGCCGCGGTCGCGGAGCCGCTCGAGGTATCTCAGGATCCGGTTCTGGAGGCGCGGGTTGATCCCCGCGAAGGGCTCGTCGAGCAGCAGGAGCTTCGGGGCGAACATCAGCGCGCGGGCGATCTCGACGAGCTTCCGCTGGCCGTACGAGAGCGTCCCCGCCAGCGCATGCTGGAGGTGTCCCACCTCCACCATCGCGAGCAGCTCCTGCGCCCGCCGGACGGCAGCCGCGTCGGACAGCCCGTGCGCCACCGCGACCAGGTTCTCGAGCACCGTCATCTCGCGGAACAGCCGCGTGATCTGGAAGGTTCGCGCGAGCCCGATCTCGCAGATCTGCGAGGGGGAGCGGCCATTGATCCGCCGGCCCAGGAACGTGATCTGCCCGGCATCCGGCCGCTCGACGCCCGCGATGCAGTTGAAGAGCGTCGACTTGCCCGAGCCGTTGGGCCCGATGAGCCCCGTGACGGAGCGTTCGGCGACGGAGCAGGTGGCGCCGTTGACGGCCACGACGCCGCCGAACCGCTTGACGACGCCCTCGACGACGAGCAGGGGCGTCGCGCCCACGCTAGGCCTCCGCCGGGACGGCCCGGGACGCGAGCCGCCGCAAGGCGCCGCGCCCGTGGGGAAGCCAGCCCCGACGCATCGCGAGGGGCAGCACGCCGCGCGGCATGAGCAGGACCACGCCCGCGATGGCGAGCCCCACCATCCCCAGGTAGATCTGCGGGAAGCGAGCCCAGAGGACCTCGTAGAGGACCGACAGCACCACCGCGCCGACCAGGGGTCCCAGGACCGTCCCCATGCCGCCGAAGAGGACCATTGCGATCGTCGTCAGCTCCGTCGCGGGCGAGAACGCGGTCGGCGGGTCGATGAAGCTGAGGTAGGTCGCGTAGAGCCCGCCGCAGATCCCCGGCGCCGCCGCGGACAGGACGAACGCCCTCACCTTGAGCCGGGTCGTCTTGACTCCGAGCGCCTCGGCCCCGTCTTCGTCCTCGCGGATCGCCAGGAGCTGGAGCCCGAAGCGCGAGTTGTCGAGGCGGTACGTCAGGAAGACGAGGCCGAAGGCCAGCGCCGCAAGGAGATAGTAGATGGGACGCAGATCGTAGGCCGGCGGCAGGTAGAGGCCCGTCCCCCCCTGCGTGACGCTCGCCCAACCGAAGGCGAGCGCCTCGAACGCCCGCGCCAGCCCGAACATGCCGATCGCGAAGAACGAGCCGCGCAGCCGGAGCATCACCAGGCCGAGCGGCCAGGCCACGGCCACGGCCAGGGCGCCTCCCCCCAAGGCGGCAAGCGGCCAGGCGATCTGGGCGTGAAGGATCAGGAGCGTGCTGGCGTAGGCGCCGAGGCCGAAGAAGCTCGTGTGGCCAAAGGAGGTGTAGCCGGTGTAGCCGCTGATGATATTCCAGGAGTACGCGAGGATCACGAACAGCAAGAGCTGGACCGTAAACGACACGACGTACGCGGCGCTGGCGAGGGGCAGCGCCGCGGTGACCGCCAGGAGGACGAGCGCGACGATCCGGCCGCTCATCGGCGGATCCCCACCCCGAACAACCCTGAGGGCCTGAGGAGAAGGAACGCGATCATGAGGAAGTAGAGGAGCGCCGTCGCGAAGGTCTGCCCCACCAGGTAGCCGCCCACGACCTCGACCACGCCGATCGTGAGCGCGCCGACGAACGCCCCGACATAGCTTCCCAACCCCCCGACAACGATGACGGTGAACGCCTTGATGACGAAGCGGGCGCCCATCTGCGGATCCGAAGCGAACATGGGCGCGAGCAGGACGCCCGCGGCGCCGGCCATGAGCCCGCCCAACCCGAACGTGAGATAGCGGATCTGCGCCGCCGCGATACCGGACACCGTGGCGATCTCGGGCTGCTCGCTCACGGCGCGGATCGCCTTGCCGAACATGCTCTTCGCGAGGAATGCGTACACGAGCCCCGTCAGCACCACCGCCACCGTGAAGGCGACCAGGCGCGCCTGGGAGAGGTTCATCGGGCCGAGGGAGACGGATCCCGAGAACACGCCGGGCATCCCCTGGTAGCCCCCGCCCCAGATGAGCAAGCCCCCGTTCACGAAGACCGTGGAGGCGCTGTAGGTCAGGAGGAGCGACATGATCGGCGGGCCGTCCACCACCCGCTCCACGAGCGCCGCCTGCATGAGGAAACCGAAGAGCCCGATCGCGACGGCGACGAGGACCACGGCGAGCAGGAAGGGCACGCCGAACCCGATCACCAGGCTGACCCCGAGCAGCGCGCCGAACGAGAGGAACTCGCCATGGGCGAAGTTGATGACCCGCATCACGCCGAAGATCAGGTTGAGGCCGCACGCCATCAGGGCGTAGATCCCGCCCAGCAGCACTCCGTTGACGAGAAGCTCGATTGCGGTTCTCACGGGAGCGGCAGCCCGGCCGTCTTCAGCTCCTCCTCGCTGAACCCGAGCTGCGCCACCAGCACCTGCCGGTTGTGCTCGCCGAGGCGAGGGCCGGCGTGGCGGATGGCGCCCGGCGTCCGCGAGAACGTCCCCACCACGCTCTGCATCCGGACCGACCCCCCGAGCTCGTCGTCGGGCACCGGGATGATGTTGCCGCGCGCGGCATAGTGCGGGTCGGCGAAGATCTGCGCGATGCTGTTCACCGGGGAGACGGCCGCCTCGTGCTCGTCGAACCGCCGGAGGAGCTCGTCCAGGTCCAACTGCTCCACCGCGTCCTGCAGGGCGTCCTCCAGCTCCGTGACGTGCTGCATGCGCAGGCGGTTGTCGGCGAACCGCGGATCGGCGACGAGATCGGGCCGGTCGAGCGCCCGGCACATGCGCTCGAAGATCGACTGCGCGCTCCCGGCGATCGACACCCATTGCGCGTCGCGCGTCCGGAACGTGTTGCGGGGTGCGGTGAACGGCAAGCGGCTTCCGGCCCGCTCCTGGATGAGGCCGAGCTGATCGAAGTCCACCACCTGGGGGCCGAGGAGCGTGAACAGCGGCTCATAGATGGCGAGGTCCAGGACCTGTCCCCCGCCCCCGCGCCGATCCCGTTCGTAGAGCGCCACCATCGTGAGGAACGCGCCGGCCAGGCCTGTCGTGGAATCGGCCAGGCCGAACCCCGGCAGGAGTGGCGGCCGATCCGCGAACCCCGTGATGTACGCGTAGCCGGCGAATCCCTCCGCCAGCGTCCCGAACCCCGGCTTGTGCGAATAGGGCCCCGTCTGGCCGAATCCGGTGATGCGCGTCAAGATCACCTTCGGATTGATCGCGCTCAGCACGTCGTACCCCAGCCCCCACTTCTCGAGCGTGCCCGGCCGGTAGTTCTCCACCACCACATCGGCCGTCCGTGCGAGCCGCTTGACGATCTCGACGCCGAGCGGCGTTCGGAGATCCGCCGTGACGGACTTCTTGTTGCGGTTGACGACCTTGTAATAGAGGCCGATGCCGTGCTTGTTGTGGCCCCAGAACCGCATCTCGTCGCCGCGCGCGGGGTGCTCGACCTTGATGACCTCCGCGCCGTAATCGCCGAGAAACATCGAGACCATCGGGCCCGCGAGGAAGTTGGAGAGGTCCACCACCCGCACCCCGGAAAGCGGCAAAGAGCCGCCAGTCATCGTCCGCTCCTTTCCAGCGTCGCCGCGGAACCCGCCGCCGATCGATCCTTGGCCGCCAGCATGTCCGCGAGCCGGATGATGCGCTCGGCCTTCTCGACGATCGGGTAATCCACGAAGATCCCGTCCACGGTGATCGACGCCGATCCCCGCGCCTCCGCCGTTTTGAACGCCTCGACCACGCGACGGCAGAACGCGACTTCGTCGGGGTCGGGGGCAAAGATCCGGTTCGCCGCCGCGACCTGTAGCGGGTGAATGCAGATCTTCCCCTGGAAGCCCAGCCGCCGCGCCGTCCGGCAGTCCTCCTCGAACCCTTTCGCATCGCGGACCGCGACGTAGGGCCCGTCGAGGGGCCGCGGCCGGCCAGCCGCCCGGGCGTCCACCACCAGCTTCGCCCGGGCATAGAAGAGCTCCGCGCCCTCGAGCGACCAGCGGATGGAGGGAAGCTCCAGATCCCGCGTGAAATCGCCGCTCCCGAACGCCAGCGTGAGGACCCGGGGGCTCGCCGCGGCAACCGCCGACGCGTTCAGCAGGCCCCGCGCCGTCTCCACGATGGGCAGGATCCGAACGTGGCCCGCCGGCAGTCCCTCCCGGAGCTCCGCCGCCGCCAGGAGCATCTCCAGGACGGAGATCTCCTCTGCCGTCTCGGCCTTGGGCAGCACGATCGCGTCCAGCCCCTGGGCCACCACGGCGTCCACGTCCCCCGGCGCCAGGCCCGTGCGAAACGCGTTGATCCGGACACAGACGAGCGGGCCGCGCAGCTCGGCGAGCGCCGCGCGGACCAGCGGGCGCGTGGCGAGCTTCTCCGCATCGGGCACCGCGTCCTCCAAATCCAAGATGATCGCGTCGGCCCCGAAGGTGGCCACCTTGCTCACCTTCCGGGGTTCATTGCCCGGGGCGAACAGGAGCGAGCGGAGGGCGACGGTTCCCATCAAGCCTTTGCGAGGGTCGATCCGAGCTCGGAGCCGCGCCGACGCGAAGGGAAATCCGCGAGGTCGCCCTCGGAGCCGAACACGATACGCTGCCGACGGTGGGCATAAGAAAACCGCCGGGTAGGGTGGGAGCCCTCAGGGTGCTCCCGACGCTCCCGCGTGCGAACCAGGCTGCGCCACGTCCCATCTCAAGGAGGAGCGCGAAAGAGCTGGTGGGCGGAACAGGGGTCGAACCTGTGACCTCAGCCTTGTAAGGGCTGCGCTCTC
>JACQWA010000359.1 GCA_016209425.1 Candidatus Rokuibacteriota bacterium | reverse complement strand
GTGGTGGAGATCCGGGGGGCGTTTCTCGGCACCGGAGCGGATCCGGGGCGGACCACGACCATGGGCAAGGCGACGCTGGTCGCGCGGGTGGAGCTGGCCGGGGGCGACCGGATCAAGGACGTCGTCGTGAAGGCGGGCGGGGTCGCCCCGTACGCCGACTTCCGGCGGGCCTTCGTCGAGCGCGGCGGGGTCAGCGGCCCGCGGCAGACCATCCCCGTGGATCTCCAGCGCCTCCTCGTGGAGAAGGACGAGGGCCAGAACCTCGCCCTCCAGAACGGCGACCTCTTCGTCGTGCCGGTGGTGGAGGACAAGGTGTACGTCATCGGCAACGTGCGGGCCCCGGGGAGCTTCGACTACCGGCCGTTCTACTCCTCGAAGGACTACATCCTGCTGGCGGGCGGCCCGGACCGCCGGGCGAAGATGCGGGCGGCCACCGTGATGTTCCCCGACGGCAAGATCTACAAGCTCGACCAGGCGCCCCGGCTGGAGCCGGGGGCGGTGGTGCAGGTGCCGGAGGTGCTGCTGAAGTGGTATGAGGACTACCTCCTTATCGCCTCGGCCGTGGCCAGCATCGTCACCGCCTACACGGGTCTTTACATCCTGTTCGGGGGGCCGATCTTCGTTCCGGCCGACGGCCACCGCTAAGGGGAGAGGGGCGGGGTGTACGAGGCCTACTGGGAGCTGAGCGAACCCCCGTTCGACAACTCCCCCAACCCCAAGTTCCTCTACCTCTCGCCCGAGCACGAGGAGGCGCTCCTCCGCATGGTGTACGCGGTGAAGCACCGCAAGGGCGCCGCGATGCTCACCGGTGAGTACGGCTGCGGCAAGACCACGCTCTCTCGCGCCCTGCTCCAGCGCCTGGAGGCCGATCGCTACGAGGTGGGGCTCCTGACCAATCCGTGCTGGAGCGCCACCGACTTCCTCCGCGAGCTGCTCTACCAGATGGGGGTGGATACCCAGGAGAGGGCGAAGGCCGAGCTGCTGCACATGCTCAACGACCTGTTCTACAAGAACTACAAGGCGGGCCGGGATAACGTGGTCATCATCGACGAGGCCCAGCTCATCGAGGACGAGGCGATCTTCGAGGAGATCCGCCTCTTGCTGAACTTCCAGCTCGACGACCGGTTCCTGGTCACGCTCCTCCTCATTGGCTCGCCCGAGCTCCGGGACAAGATCCGACGGATGCGCCACCTGGACCAGCGGATCACGATCCGGTACCACCTGAACACGCTGGACTTCCAGCACACGGGCAATTACATCGCGCACCGGCTCCAGATGGCGGGCCAGTCCCGGCGCCTCTTCACCGACGAAGCCGTGAAGGTGATTTTCGACTTCACCCACGGGACCCCGCGGGAGATCAACAACCTCTGCGACATCTCGCTCCTCATCGGCTACTCCAAGCGGGTCCGTGAGATCGACGACAAGATCGTCGCCGAGGTGATCAAGGATACCGTGGGAGTCGTGTGAATGCCGCGTGGCATGGCAGCCTGGCCGGTCGTCGCGGGACGGGAGGAGGAGCCCCGGTGGTGAGGATGAGCGATCTGGTCCGCGGGATCCACCGGGAAGTCGAGCGGCCGCCGACCCGCGAGGCTCCCCCCGCCCGCCGGCCTTCCGCAGGGGCACCGCCTCAGACGGAAGAAAGCCTTCCGGCTTCGCGGGTGCGCTTTCCCACCGAGCCCGCCGCCCCGTCCGCCGCCGGCCCTGCGAAGCCGGAGCCATCGCCGGCGCGTGAGGCGTCGCCGGCGGAGCCCGAAGGGCAGGACAGGGCCGAGGAGATCTTTGCTCTGCTCCTGGCGTTCACCGGGCAGCTCCCCGCCCTGGTCCGTGAAGGCGGGGAGTTTCCGTGGGGGGCGTTCGAGCGGTTGGTGGAGCGCGCGATCCACTCCCTCGGGAAGTCCGCGGAGGTGTTCTGGCAGGCCAATAACCCGCCCGCCGCCGGGGTGGAGTATCTCGCCGCCCATCTGGCCCAGGTGGGCATCCTCTCGCTCCGGATCGGGGTGGGGGTCGGCTATGACCGGGAGCGACTCCTGGATCTCGGGATGGCCGCCTTTCTCTTCGACGTGGGACTGGTGGAGCTGCCCGAGGGGCTTCTGAGGAAGGCCGAGCCGCTCTCCGCCGAGGACCGGGCCGCGTATCAGACCCACCCGCGGCGCTCCGCCGACATCGTGGGCCGCTGGAATCCCTCGCGGGCGGGCGTGACCGAGGTCGTGCTCCAGCACCACGAGCGGGAGAATGGGCGGGGGTATCCCCAGGGCCTGGCCGGCTCGGCCATTCATCCCAACGCCAAGATCATCGGCCTCGCGGATACCTACATGGGGTTGGTCTATCCCCGCCCGCCCGCCTCTCGCCTCCAGCCCCATCAGGCGATCCGTCAGATCGTGAGCTCGAAGCACGAGGACGTTCCCACGCCGCTCATCAAGGCGCTGCTGGCCGAAATCTCGGTGTTCCCGCCGCGGACCGTCGTCAGGCTCAACACGGGCGAGGTCGGGCGCGTGACCGCGGTGAACCGGAACCACCCGCTGCGCCCGAAGGTCGAGATCCTCACCGATTCCAGGGGGAACCGCCTTGCGGTGGCGAAGATCCTGGACCTCGCCGAGGCTCCGTTCATCTACGTGACGGGTCCGGTCAAGGAGGGAGAGGGGTGACCAGCCTCTCCCTGCGCGCTGTCCCCCTGACGGATCGTGAGGAGCTGGCCTCCCTCGTGGAGGCCAACCTCCCCGCCCTCGAGCCCGGCCTCTCGCTTCTGGACCGGCGCTTTCCCGCCGGCGAGGTTCCGGTGGACCTGCTGGCCCTCGATCCGCGCCGGCGCCTCGTGCTCTGTCTGATCGGCTCAGGTTCAAATCCCGCGATGCTCCTTCAGGCGCTCGAGGCCTATGGGTGGTGCCGCGAGAACGGACCCATGCTCGGGCGTCTCTTCCCGGACGCGCGGATCGACACCGCGCTCCCGGCCCGGATCTACCTGCTGGCCCCGCGCTTCACGGATCGCGTGCGGCGGACGGCGCGCTCCCTCGGCCCGCTTTCCCCCGTGCTCGTGGAGAGCCGCTGCCTGGAGGTGAACGGCGCGCGCGGGGTCTGCTTCGAGCCCGTCGAAGGGAAGATCGTCGCGTCGGACCCGGCGGAAGAGCCGGAGGATGCCGCCCGGGCTCGCGTCCAGCAGCTGGTGAGCCATCTCGAGCGCCTGAGCTTCCGCGAGGCCTTCCGATGAGCCGGGGGAGGCCGACGCAGGTAGGGCGGGTGTAAGGTCATGTCCCATTACGAGATGAACCTGCGGGACTACTGGCGGATCATCCGCCGTCGCCGCCTGACCATCCTCATCTCGGCCCTCCTGGTCTCCCTCTTCGCCTTCTGGTTCGCGTGGCAGAAGCAGCCCGTCTACCAGGCCATGGCGGCCATCAAATTCGAACAATCGACCTCCCTCACCGGCCTCCTGGTGGAGGTCCTTTCCTTTTCTCCCGCCGATACCATCGAGACCCAGGCCGCGATCATCCGGAGCTTCCCCGTGATGGAGCAGGTGGCCAAGCGGCTGGGCGAACTGCCGACGACCCTGCCGCCCGACGCCGTGAAGGAGTCCAAATCCTACACGGGCGTCGTCGACGCGCTGGCGGCCAAGGTGAGGACCAACCGGATGGCCAGCACCAACATCCTGGAGATCTCCGTCGTGTCCTCCAATCCTCGGAAGGCCAAGGCCGTGGCCAACACCGTGGCCGAGGTCTACCGCGAGTACCAGGGGCGGATCCGGAACGCCCGGATCATCGAGGCCCGCCAGTTCATCGAGCAGCAGCTCAAGGAGCTGGAGGGCCGGGTCAAGAAGGCCGAGGAAGCGATGTGGGCGTTCCGCGAGGCGAACCGCGTCATCGCCCCCGGCGCCGAATCCTCCGTCCTCCTCTCGCTCTTCACCCAGATCCGGGGCGAGATCGAAAAGACGCGCCAGCAGCGGAGCGAGCTCGAGTTGGCCGCGAGCCGCCTCGGCCGGGCCGACGGGTTGACCGGCCGGGAGGCGGACCGGATCTACGTGGATACCCCCAATCCGGCCATGGTCCGCCTCCAGGCGAGCCTGGCGGACCTTCAGCTGGAGCGCAACAACCTGGCCCTGGAGGTGACCGACAGCCACCCGCGCCTGCAGGCCATCACCGACCGGATCCGGGAAGTTCGGGGCGAGATGCTGCGGGAGCTCACCGCGCAGATCGCGCTCCTGAGGAACCGCGAGGAAATCCTCAACCGCCAGATCGGCGACCTCTTCCAGCGGAACCGCGAGGTGCCCACCGTCGAGCTGTCGCTGCAGCGGCTCCAGCGCGAGGCCAAGGTCAACGACGATCTCCTGGCGCTGCTCAAGACGCGCCACCAGGAAGCGCTCATCAAGGAGGCCGAGAAGATCGAAGAGGTGACGCTCATCCGCCCTGCGGTCGAGCCGTCGGCCCCCGTCGGCGGGGAGACGGCGAACACCGTGGTGGTGGGCTTCCTCCTCGGCCTCATCCTGGGCCTGGTCCTCGCCTTCGTGCAGGAGACCCTGGACACCTCCATCGGGACCATCGAAGATGTTGAGGACTACCTGGGCGTCCCGGTCCTCGGGGTCATCCCCCACATCGACTCGCGGGAGATCATCGACCGCCTCATCCAGCGTCGGCCGGCGCTCGCGTCCGTGGACCCCGAGACGCTCTCCCGCCACGCGCTGCTCGTGTCCCATTTCGACCCGAAGTCGCCGGTGGCGGAGGCGTTTCGCAGTCTCCGGACGCGGATCCAGTTCGTCACCATGGAGCGCCCGGGCAAGCTCTTCCTGCTGACGAGCCCCACGCTCCAGGAGGGGAAGACCACCACCATCGTGAACCTCGCCATCACGCTTTCCCAGGCCGGGCAGAGGACGCTCCTCGTGGGCGCCAACCTCCGTCGACCGAGTATCCACAAGTTCTTCGGAATGGATCGCGACCCGGGGCTCACCGACGTCCTGCTCGGCAACCAGCGCTGGGAGGAGTGCGTCCGCACCGTGGCCGACATCATGATGGGTCGGTTCGAGATGGAAGACATCATGGCCGCGCCCGGCCTGGACAACCTTCACATTCTGGAGTCGGGGCCGATCCCGGCGAACCCGTCGGAGCTGCTCTCGACCCCCCAGATGGCCGAGTTTCTCCGCCAGGTCCGCGAACGGTACGACATCGTCCTCATCGACGCCCCGCCGGTCCTCCCGGTGACGGATGCGGCGATCCTGGGCGGCAAGGTGGACGGCGTGATCCTGGTGTACCAGGCGGGGAAGGTGGGGCGACTGGCTCTGAAGCGCGCAAAGATCCAGGTCGAGAGCGCGCGAGGGAAGGTGTGGGGAGTCGTGCTGAACGATCTGGGGGCCCAGATCGCGGGCTACGCTCCCTACACGCACTACTACACCCACTACTATGGCGAGGAGAGCGCCGCGGAAGGCCCTCAGCCTGCCCCGCGCAGGTTCGCGGCGCGGGTGGGAAGCGTGCTGAGCGGTCTCCGGCCTCGACCTCGCGGCAGGACGGGAGTCGCTCCCGAGCCCGCCCCCCCGAGCCGGGAGGAGACCGCCGTGCCGAGCGTCGAGATGGTCAAGCCGACGCCGGCGGCGCGACGCTACGCCCAGCTCCGGGTGGGGATCGTGCTCGTCCTGGTGCTGCTGCTTCTGCTCGCCGGCCTCCTGGCCTGGCGCCTGGGCTATTTGGCGCCGCCCGGAATGGGTCCGGTGAGGGAGCTCTTCCGGACCACCGTCGCAGAGCGGGCCGTCCAGCAGCAGCGGCCGCCGGTGCCGCCCGCGCCGCCGGCCGCCAAACCCCAGGTGGAGGCGCCGCCTCCTCCGTCCGCCGTGACGAAACCCTCGGTCGAGAAACCTTTGCCCAAAGGCACGCCGTCGGTGCCTTTAGCCCCGCCGACGATGGCGCCGGGGAAGACCGCGGCCCCATCGGATGCCCGCTACGCCTTGGAGTTCGGGCCGTTCCCGACCGCCGAGGAGGCCGAGCGCGTCGAGCGCCAGCTCAACAACGCGGGATTCCCAACGGTCAGGTTCAGGCAGCAGGGGGGCGGCAACCTCTACGGGGTCTTCCTCGAACGCCTCCCGAACCCGGGGGAGGCCCAGGCGACCGTGGAGCGTCTCAGGGGTGAGGGATTCGGGGACGCCCTCATCGTCGGAAGCGGCGAGACCCTCTCCATCCGCGTCGGCGAGCCGGCTCCCCTCCGAACCGCGGTTCAGGTCGCCGAAAGGCTGCGCGCCGGTGGCCATAGGGTTCGCGTGGCGGTGCAGCCCGGCGAGGCCCTCAACCTCGCGATCCGCCACGGGAACTTCGCCTCCGAGGACGAGGCGCGCGCCCGGGGGCGGGATCTTGACCGGCGGGGCCTCCCGAACCGTGTGGTCCGGGTGAAGTAACGCCGTCCGTCGGGTACCGCTCCCGATGTTGAGACGGAACCTTCCGCGGTCGGCTGCTGATCCCGGCGCCGTGGGTCGGATGCTCCTGTTCGGCCTGCTCCTGCTCGGGGGGTCATTGGTGGCCTCCCGGGCTCTCGTCCTCACCCGGCTCGAGTATGTCCTGGGCTTCGTTGCCGCCTCCGGCGTCTTCCTCCTGGTGTTCGTCAGGACCGAGGTCGGGCTCTACCTGGCGCTGCTCTCCATGCTCCTGTCACCCGAGTTCGTGCTTGGGGGCGGGGGCGCGCTGGCCGAGCGGCGCGAGCTCATCCTGCGGGCCGAGGACCTCCTGCTGATGGTCATCGCCCTGAGCTGGCTCGCGAAGACGGCGGTCAACAAGGAGCTCGGGCTGGTGCTGAAGACCCCGCTCAACCTGCCGATCCTCGTGTACCTCCTGACCCATCTGGTGGCGACCCTTGTCGGCTACCTCACCGGGACGGTGAAAGGCGCGTCGGGGTTCTTCTATGTGCTCAAGTACCTGGAGTACTTCTTCGTCTACTTCATGGTGGTCAATAACGTTCGGGACCGCGCCCAGGCTTGGCGGTTCACCCTGGTCGCGTTCCTCACGGCCGCCGTCGTGAGCCTGATCGGCATCGCGCAGATCCCCTCCGGCCAGCGGGTCTCGGCCCCCTTCGAGGGCGAGGAGGGCGAGCCGAATACCTTCGGCGGCTACCTCCTGTTCATGATGGCCCTCGCCGCCGGCCTGGCCCTGGAGTCACCGCATCTGAGGACCAGGGGGTGGGCCCTGGGCATGCTCGGCCTCATGGCCGTCCCCTTCCTGTTCACGCTCTCCCGGGCCTCGTACCTGGGCGTGGTTCCGCTC
>JACQWA010000351.1 GCA_016209425.1 Candidatus Rokuibacteriota bacterium | reverse complement strand
GGGGGCAACCAGCACCCCGTGATGAAGGGAGAGCTGGAGGGGGTCCTGCCGCTGGCCAAGGTGAAGGCCCCCGCTCCGCGCTGACCCCGCGTCGTTTCGAGCGCGCAACCGAGGGGGAGGCATCGGAGGGGGGCGGAGCCCCCCTCCGAGTTCTAGAACAGTTGCCAGAGGTCGCTCCGCTCCAGCAGCGAGGCGGCCTGGTCCTCCAGGGAGATCTGCCCGACCTTCATCACGTAGACGCGGCCGGCGATCCTGAGCGCCTGCTTGACGTTCTGCTCGACGAGCAGCACCGCCGTGCCGAATCGCCGGTTGATCTCCACGACCGATTCCAGCACGCGCTGGACCAGGATCGGAGCGAGCCCGAGCGAGGGCTCGTCGAGGAGGAGGAGCTTCGGCCTGAGCATGAGGGCCAGGCCCAGGGCGAGCATCTGTTGCTGGCCTCCCGACAGGGTTCCCGCGCGCTGGTCGCGTCGCCCCATCAGGATCGGAAACAGGTTATAGATCGCCGCCACGCGATCCGGATCGGCCTCCCCCAGCGAGTGGCCGCCGAGCTCGAGATTCTCCCGCACGGTGAGGTCCGTGAAGATCCCGTGACCCTGGGGGACGAACGAGAGCCCGTCCTTCACGTTGAGCGCCGGTCTGCGACCGGTGATCGGTCGCCCCGCGTAGCGCACCTCGCCGCGCTGGACCGGGAGCAGGCCGAAGAGCACTCTGAGAAGCGTGGTCTTGCCGGCGCCGTTGTGGCCGATGAGTCCGACGATCTCACCCGCTTCCACCCGAAGGGAAACGCCATGGAGCACCTCCTTCTTGCCGTATCCGGCGACGAGGTCTAACGCCTCGAGGATCATCGGCCGAAGTAGATGTCGGCCAGCTGAGGATCCGCCATGATCGTCTCCGGGGCGCCGGTAGCGATCGCCTCTCCGCCGTCGAGGAAGACGACCCGCTCGGAGAGTCCCTTGATCACATCCAGGTTGTGCTCGATGATGCACACGGTCTTGCCGCGCTCCGGGAGCTTCCGGATCAGGGCGAGCATGTCCCCGACGGTCGTCGGCGCCAGTCCGGCGGTGGGCTCGTCGAGGAGCAGGAGCTCGGCCTCCGTCGCCAGGAGCCGCGCCAGCGCCAGAAGCTTCTGCTCGGGGTAGGAGAGGTTCTCGGCGATTTCGTGCGCCCTGGAGAGGAGCTGGACGAAGTCGAGGTAGGCCAGCGCGGCATTCAGATTGCGCGCCTCCTCCATTCTCGCGCGACGGCCGCGCACGAGGGCGCGGGCGAGCCGCTCGCCGGACTGCCCGGGGCGGGCTACCAGCACGTTATCCAGCACCGTCATCCGCTGAAAGAGCCGGAGATCCTGGAACGAGCGCGCGATTCCCAGGCGGGCCACCCGGTACGGCGTGAGCCCGGTGATCTCCTCGCCGCGGTAGCGGACGGCCCCGGCGTCGGGAGGGAGAAAGCCGGTGATGACGTTAAAGGCTGTCGTCTTGCCGGCCCCGTTGGGACCGATCAGCCCGGTGATCGTTCCCTGCGGCAGGGTCAGCGAGAGGTTGGAGAGCGCCCGGATCCCCCCGAACGCCTTGGTGAGCCCGCGCACCTCCAGCAAGGGTTGCCCCGAGGCCGGCACGGCGGCGGGCGTGGAGACCGGCGCGAGCTCCGCCGCCCGCCAGGATTCCCCGGGCGTCGCCTCGAGGGAGCGGCGCCCCGGGGCGGCGGGCCTCGCGGCGTGCTCGCCCCAGAGCCCCTGGGGACGGAACCGCATGAACAGGACCAGGAGCAGGCCGTAGATGATCTGGCGGATGGCGCCCGACACGGTCGGCGGGACCTGCAGGAAGCGAAGGGATTCCGGCATGATCACCAGCACCGCCGCCCCCAGGAGCGATCCCCAAAGGTTCCCCGCCCCGCCCACGATGACCACCGCCATGATGAAGATCGACTCCTCCAGCGTGAAGGAAAACGGGTTGATAAACGTGACGTAGTGCGCGTAGAGGTTGCCGGCCACCGCGGCGAGCGCGCCCGCCACGACGAAGACGAGCACCTTGAAGCGCGTGATGTTCTTTCCCAGCGCCTGGGTCGCCACCTCATCCTCGCGGATCGCTTTGAGCACGCGGCCGAACGGCGAGCGGGTGAGCCGGCGGGCGAGCCAGACGCAGAGGCCGGCGACAACGAGGAAGAGGAGCAGATACTGGCTCGGCGTGGTCAGCTTCCAGCCGAGGAGGGTGGGACGCGGGATCCCGGGGAGTCCGGCGACCCCCCGGGTCACATCCTGCCAGTTCAGCATCACCGAGAACACGATGATCTGAAGCCCGAAGGAAACGATCACGAGGTAGTCACCCGAAACGCGCAGGGCGGGGAGCGCGATGACGGCGCCGACCAGCCCGGCGACCACGATGCCGAGCGCCATCCCCCAGAGGAAGCCCCAGCCGGCGTGGAGCGCCAGGAGGGCCGAGGCGTAGGCCCCGATCCCGAAGAAGGCGGCGTGGGAGACCGCGAAGAGGCCCGTGTAGCCCAGCAGGAGGTTGAACGACACGCCGAGGATCGCGTAGAGCGCGATGTTGATCGCGACGTGGACGAGGTAGTCCACGCCTCAGATCTCCGCTCTGCGGAGCTTCTTGCCCACGAGGCCGCGCGGGCGGAGGATGACGACCAGCAGGAGCACGCCGAAGGCAATGGCGGCCTGCCACTCGGAGGGAATCTTCATGACCCCCAGGTTCTGGGCCAGGCCGATGATGAGCGCGCCCAGGGCCGCGCCCGGCACGCTCCCGATACCGCCCACGATCACCGCGATGGCGGCGATCAGGATGGCATCCATTCCCATGTCGGGCGTGGCGCCGCGGTCCAGCATGATCAGGATCGCCGCCGGGGCGGCCATCGCCGAGCCGAGGGCGAAAACCAGGAGGAACACCCGGGCGGTGTCGATCCCCACGATCTCGGCCATCTCCGGGCTGTTCGCCACCGCCCGAATGGCTTTGCCCCTCCGGGTCCAGCGGAGGAAGGCCAACAGGCCGAGGAAAAGGACCAGGCTCACCGCGACCATCGTGACGTGGAGGGTGGTGAACCCCACGCCGCCGAGGACAATTCCCTTCCGGGGAAAGCCCTCCAGGACCTTGGCATCGGTGGAGAAGCCGATGGCGATGGCGTTCTCCAGGACGATGAGGGTCCCCAGCGAGGCGATGAGAATGACCAGCGGGGAGGCGGCGATTCTTCGGAGGGGACGATAGACGACCACTTCGATCAGGGTCCCGAGCAGCGCGGCGCCCGCGATCCCGACGCCGGCCGCGGCCCAGAGGGGGAGGCCGAGGCCCGCGGCGAAGTAGGCGCCGTAGGCCCCGGCCGCATAGACGACGCCGTGGGCGAAGTGAAAGGTGCCGGTGGTGCCGAGGATCAAGCCGAAGGAGCAGGCGACGAGGGCGTACAGGCTCCCCGCGACGACCCCGTTGACCAGCAGCTGGGCAAAGAGGTCCACACCTTACTTCTTGATGTCGATGAACCTCTTGAACGCGGGCTTGCCGTCCTTCACCTCGAACAGGGCCACCCGCTTCAGCGAGGTGCCGTCCTCCTGGAAGTCCACCGTGCCGCCGTAGACCGAGGGGAACTTGCGGATCTCGGTCAGCGCCGCCTTCAATCGCTGGCCGTTCCAGTAGTCGCCGCCCTTCTTCTTCGCGGCGCGGATCAGCTCGGCGAGGATGTACACCCCCTCGTAGTAGTTGGCCGCATAGATTTCGGGTTCTTCACCGTATTTCTTCCGGTACGCGGCCGAGAAGTCGCGCGTCCACTTCTCATCGCCCTGCGGGTTGAAGTAGTCGGTGACGTACTCCTGGCCCTCGATGGCCGCTCCGGCGATCTTCGCCGCGTCCGGCGTGTAGTCGATGCCCATGATGGGGGCGGTGAAGCCCAGATCCCTCGCCTGCTTGACCGCGATTCCGAGATCTTTTCCCCACGTCCACATGGCCAGCAAATCGGGCTGGGTCTGCTTGATCTTCGCGATCTGGGTGGTGAAGTCGGTGGCCCCCACGGGGTGGGCCTCGTCCGCCACCACCGCCCCGCCCATCTTCTTCCAGATGGGCACGATGAAATCGCGCACGCCGTTGCCGGCATCGTCGTTCCAGTGGAGCATGGCCATCTTCTTGAAGCCGCGCTCCTTCGCCCGTTCCACTACCCCCAGGGCCTGGTAGTTGGCCAGGACGCGGTTGTGGAAGAGGAACGGGCTGGCGTTGACGAGCTTGGGGCTGACGCCGCCGCCGTTCAGCAGCATGACCTTGTGCTCGTTGGCGATCGGCAGGATGGCGAGCGTGGGGGACGAGTAGGACGTGAGCACGAACGGGACGCGGTCGATGTTGACGAGCTTGTTGATCGCGCTCACGGCCTCCTTCGGCTGGCCGGACTTGTGGTCCTCAACGACCAGCTCGAATTTGACGCCGTCGACCCCACCCCTGGCGTTCAGCTCCTCCATGGCGAGCTGCGCGCCCTGGCTCATCACCTTGCCGTAGAAGGCGCCGGCGCCGGTCATCGCCAGGATGGTGCCGATCTTGTAGCTCTTGGGATCCGCCGCTCGCGCTGGAACAACGGTCATCGCGATGAGGGACAGCAGGGCGACGAGGCTGAACGACGTGCGGCGCATGATGACCTCCTCCGTTTGAAGTAAGCGGGCCCAAACCCAGAGCGGATTCTACTCCCACCCGTCGAACAGCGTCAAGGCCTGGGCTCCCGCGCCGACCGTTCCGCCAGCGCCTCCAACCGAGCCAGGCGCACCTCAAAGCGCTCAGCCGCCTCTCGGAGCCGCCGGGGGTCAGGGTCGGGGGGCCCGGTCGGCTCCCACCCCTCTTCCCGGATGAGGAGCCGCATGAGATCCCAGCGCGCGTAATGGCCAACCGAGTCGAAGAACGCCTTGGCCAGCCGCCGCTCCTCCTGGTCGATCTCGGCCCAGACGATGGCCTCCTTGCCGAAGACCGGCTCCACGGTGAAGAGGCCGGAGGGGTTGACGATGCAGGAGCCGCCGATGGCCAGGTTGTATCGCATCTCGCCCTGGAGGTCGGGTGGGATCTCCTCCGGCGGCAGGAACCACGACGACGACACGACGAAGACCGAGTTCTCGATGGCATATTCGCGCACCGCCGGCTCAATGTCGCACGCCCGGGAGCCGGCCTCCGCGCGCTTGGTGCCCAGGTGCGATTCCATTCCCCACCAGCCGGGCCAGACCGCCACGTGGAGCTCCTCCCCGCGGATCGCCATGGCCGCTCGGAGGAGGGTCATGTGGTGCTCGTAGCAGATCAGGCCCCCCACGACCCCGATGTCCATGGGAAAGACGCGGATGTCCCGGGCATCTCCCATCCCCCAGTACACGCGCTCCGAGTGAGTGGGCATGAGCTTGCGGTGGCGGCCGAGGAGCGAGCCGTCCCGTGCGATGACGAGGAGGGAGTTGTACATCGTGAGCGAGCCCGGCCGGTCATCCAGCTCGTTCAGCCCGATGACCGTGTTGACCCCGCTGCGGCGGGCCATCTCCGAGAGCGCCTCGGTATCCTCGGAAGGGATGCGCACCGCCTGACGCTGCATCGCCGCCGCCAGCTCGGTGGACCGGCGCACCGACACGGCGCCCCGCCAGTAGGGGTACGCCGAGAGGAACGTCTCGGGAAACACGAGAAGGTCCAAACCGAGCCGTCCCGCCTCCTCGAGGGTCTGCCCGATCTTCTTGAGCGTTCCGGTCTTATCCAGGAACCTGGGAGCGATCTGGGCCGCCCCGACCTTCACTTTCTCGCGCATGCGGAATTCCTCCTTGCCCTCCAGATCTCTAGACCGGAGCCTGAGACGAGGAGGGTTTGAGGAAGGTATAGACCGACGAGAAGTCCTTCCGCCCCAGCCCGTGGCTCGAGGCCAGCCGGTAGAGCTCCAGGGCCGCCGGCGCCACGAAGACCGGCTGCCGCAGCTCGCGCGCCGCGTTCACCGCCAGGCCCAGGTCCTTGGCCATGAGATCGGTCATGAAGCCCGGGGCGTAGTCGCGGTTCGACGCCGCCTTCGCCACGATCCCGGGCACCGGGTGATTGTGCTCCATCGCCCACGTGAAGCCCGACGATTTCGCGATGACCTCGGTGAGCACCTTCGGGTCCACCCCGAACCCCTCGGCCAAGCGGAACGCTTCGCTCACCGCCACCGTGGCCACGCCGGCGATCAGGTTGTTGCAGAGCTTGGCTACCTCGCCGCTCCCCACCGGACCCACGTGGATGATGTTCGAGCCCATCGCGGAGAGGACCGGCCGCGCCTCCTCCAGGTCCTTGGAGTCGCCGCCCACCATGATCGTCAGCGTGCCCTCAATCGCCCGGGGCACGGCTCCCGACACGGGGGCGTCGAGGAACCTGACGCCTTTGGCCTTGGCCCGCTCGGCCACCCGACGCGACGTGCCGGGATCGATCGTAGACATGTCCACGCAGAGCCGCCCCGCGGGCGCCCCCTCCAGCACGCCCTTGGGGCCGAGGTAGGCCGCGTCCACATCGGACGAAGACGGGAGCATCGTCACGACCAGTTCAGAGTCTCTCGCGATCTCGGCCGACGACCCCCCTGCCGCAGCGCCCCGACGGCGTGCTTCCTCCAGCGCCTCGGGCCGGACGTCGTACGCCAGCACGGACAATCCGGCCTTGAGCAAATTGGAGATCATGGGGATGCCCATGGTCCCGGCCCCGATGAACCCAATTCGTTTCATGCGTGCGGTCCCCCCTGGTAGAACGCCTGCGCGCGTTTCTTGATCTGCGCAGGCGTGAGATCCTCTTTGCGGGTCGCTACCCCCCACTCGTGCCCGAACGGGTCGGTGAGCTTGCCGAAGCGGTCACCCCAGAACATGTCCGCCACGGGCATTCGCACCGTGGCGCCGGCCTCCACCGCCCGCTTGAAGGCAGCGTCCACGTCCTGGACGTAGAGGGAGAGATAGCCGCTGGCCCCGCCCAGCGACTCGGGCGATCGAGCTCCGATGTCGGGAAACTCATCGGCCAAGAAGATGACGGAATCGCCGATCTGGATCTCCGCGTGCATGAGGCTCTTGCCGCCGGGCCCGGGCATGCGCATCAGCTCCTTCGCTCCGAACGCCCGCTTGTAGAAGTCGATGGCCCGGTCGGCGTTCCGCACCGTCAGGTACGGCGTCACCGTGTGATATCCCTCGGGAATCGGCTTGGTCGGCTTGACCTTGGGCTTGGCCTTTGGTTTGGGCTTGGTCTTGGGCATGGTCAGTCCTCCATCGCGAAGATGCGATAATGGGGAATCGTGCTCACCGGCCTGGTCCTGATCGCCCTCGCGGCCATCTCCTGGGGCACCACCGGCGCTACCATGGCGCTCCTTGCCGAGCGCGCCGCCGCCGACCCGCTGCTCGTCGGTTTCATCCGTCTCGCCGTCGCGGCTCCGTTCCTCCTCGGGGCGGCATGGGTGAGCCGGCGCGGCTCCTGGCTCACGGGAGCGCGCGATACCGTGGCCTCTCTGACGATGGGCTGCGCCATGGCCGCCTATCAGGTCTTCTATTTCAGGGCGGTGATGCTCACGGGCGTGGCGGTGGCCGCGCTCCTGGCCATCTGCTCAGCGCCTCTCATGAGCCCCTGACGGCCTCCACGCTCGGCGTCCTCCTCTTCGGTGAGCGGCTCGGGGTCGCCGGCAGCCTCGGCGCCCTGCTTCTCCTCGCGGCCATCGCCCTCCTGGCCGTGCGCCGCGCTTAGCGCAAGACCCTCGGCCAAGAGCCGTTACCTCCTGCCTTGCGGGTGGGCCTCGGGGTCAAGGCACGGGAGACAGGCAGCCACCCCGGAGCGATGGAGACCCATCTCGTAGGTGAGCCCCCCGCAGCATCCGCAGCGGCCTGGCTCGCCGACCTGCTCCACCGGGTCCCAGACGAGCGTGAGCTCGGCCGCGTGGCGTTTCCCCGTGAGCCTCCCCGCGAAGACGACCCGGGGCAGATAAAGACGAAGGACGCTCAGCAACGCCACCTCTGCTTCCAGTTTGTACTTGCCCCTGAGCTCAGCGAGTCTGCCTTCCTGCTCCAGGCCAATGGCCCGCAGCTTCGAATCGAGCGGGACGCGCCCGGGATCACCAGCCGGAAGGCTCTTCTGTTGCTCCTCGAATTCTCGGGTGAGCTCGTCGTAGTACGCCGCGGCCCGTCCGCTCTCACGCGCCAGCCGTGACTCCAGCCCCCGACGCTGCCGGCCGAGGGGCGAGAGAATCTTCCGTTCCATCTCGGCCCGCGCCACCGCATAGGCCTCGCCGGCCGGCAGCTCCGCCATCATCGGCCAGGCCTCAGGGGGGTCGGGGGAGAGGCCGTAGCGATCGATGGCCTCGGCGAGGCGCCGGAGGATGCGTCCGTCGGCCAGGTTCACGCCCACCTCTACCAGATCCTCCTCCCTCGAATCCGACAGATACCGGGCCCGGAACAGGAAGAGCCCCACCGGGAGCCACCACGCCCGTCCGGCTTCGGCCCTCCAGGAGGCGTCCAGGAACCGATACGACCGGGCCAGCTGCACGGCCGTTCCTGGCGAAATGCTCGGCGTCGCATTCAGGAAGGCTCGGGCGACCCGACCGGACGCCGTGGCACGCTGGACGATCTGCTCCAGCGTGGGGCTGGCAAAGGTAACCAGCTCGGCACCTGGCTCCTCCTCGATCACCTCAGGATCGAAGGCGAGCTGCCGGGCCTCGATCTCTGCGGTGGCCTCGGCCGGCCAGAGGACGGTGTAGAGCCCGTCGGCCCGCTTTTCAACTGCCCCCCCGAGGCACTCGATCGCGGTCACGATAAATGCTTCGATCCCGCCAGGCGCCCTCACGCGCTCCCTCCCGGCGCCAGCGCATCCCCGAAGATCCGCTCATCCAGCTCTCTGATCCCGAGGTAGGCCTGCTTGGCCCTCAGGAGCTGCTCCCCGAGGGACTCCATCTTCCCGCGAAAGGCCTCCCGGTCCTCGGAAGCGAGCCACAGGTCCGTGATCAACTCCTCAAACTCCTGGTCGGTGGCGATCTGCCCCAGGATCATGTCGATCTCCCCGATCACCAGCTCGAACATGTTGATCTTGGCGTCGAGGATCTCCAGGAGGGTCTCCTCGATGGTCCCTGGGGCCACCAGGTTGAACACGTAGACATCCCGGGTCTGCCCCACGCGCGAGAGGCGGCCGATCCGTTGCTCGATCCGCATGGGGTTCCAGGGCAGATCGTAGTTCACCAGGCCATGGGCGAACTGGAGATTGCGTCCCTCGCCGCCGGCCTCCGTGGAAATCAGGATCCGGCAGGGATCCTCAAAGGCTCGGACCACCTCCTCCTTCTCCCGGCGGGGCAAGCCTCCGTGATAGAGAGCGCACGGCACCCCCGTTTCGCGCAGGAGGCGGGCCAGGTGCTGCTGGGTGGCGCGGAAACGGGTGAAGATCAGGAGCTTGTCGCTCCACGATCGGAGCAGGCCCAGGAGAGCCCGGCTCTTGGCGTCCTCGACGAGGCTCCGCGCTTGGCCCAGGAAGCGGTGCAGCGCCTCCCTCACCGACGGCTGCCACTGCTGAGCGAGGAGCCGCTCCAGGGTGAGTGCGGCGGCGTGGGGACTCGAGCCCAGCTCCATCTGAAGGGTCTGCACCATCATCCGGGTAATCCCTGATCCCCGCCGGTAGTGCTCCCGGAGGAAGTCGGAGAGCCCGACGTACAGCTCCCGCTCGACGGCGGTCGGCTCGACGAGGAGGGTCCGGGCAACCCGGCGAGTGAGAGCCACCGGGGTAGTGGCCCGCCGATTCCTCACCATGACCTCGGAAAGCAACTGCCTCAAGCCTTCCGGATCCTGGGGCTGACGCCTGTCGCCCCGGGCCACGTGGTCCCGGCGAAATGCCTTGAGGGTCTTGAGCTGGCCCGGCTGCAGGAGCGTCACCAAGTTGAACAGTTCCTCAAGATCATTCTGCACCGGCGTGGCGGTGAGGAGGAGGAGATAGGTTCGCCTCAGCCCATTGACGAACTGCCAGAGGACCGTGCGGGCGTTTCTCAGGTGATGGGCCTCGTCCACGATCACAAGGTCGTAGGGAACCCGGAGGATCACCCGAGCGTGCTCCGGCCGCTTGGCGGTATGAAACGAGGCCACCACGCGCTCAAACCGCTTCCAGGCCTCGGGGCCTTCCTGCCGGAACGGTTCGGCATCGTGGGTCACGAAGTCGAGGTAGAACTTCCGGCGCAGCTCCTCTTGCCACTGGGTCACCAATCCGGGCGGCACCAGGACCAGCACTCGGCGGACCAGCCGCCTCCGGAGCAGCTCCGAGAGGATGATCCCCGCCTCCACGGTCTTTCCCAGCCCTACCTCGTCAGCGAGCAGGGCCCGCCCTCGCATGCGGTTGAGCACCGTCTTCACGGCGGCCAGCTGGTGCTCGTATGGGATCACCTCCCTGAGGGAGGCAAGGGAGATCAGCTCCTCAAATCCGGGGGTAAGGGCGACCGTGTGGCCCCACCGGTTGAGCTGGTAGGCTTCCAGGGGACCGTACGCTCCCTCCTCCAGCTCGGAGACAATCTCCGAGTCGGACGGACCAAACCGGACGGGAACCGCGCCGATCTCTCTCGGAGAGAGATCCAGGGGCTTGGCCTCGTGGGCCCGGCCCGCAAGGCGAACCCTGAAGGTGGGAGCCCTCACCTCCTCGACCTCGAGCGCGAGTCGCCCTGACGTGCCGGTGATCAAGACCAGCTCGCACAGCCCTGGCACGTCAAGCAGCCCGCCCCCGCCATCCCACATGCCTACCGCGGATTGCCCCGAATTGCCCCTCAGGGTGACGCGGACGGGTTCGCCCGTGGCATCGACGAGGTGTCGGAACCCTCCCTGGAGCGGAATGCGTCCAGATTCCCACGCCTCCCGCGCGACAGGAAGCTCGAACCGATCACCGGGGTTGAGCGCCAGAGGAATCCTCATGCTGTCGTGAGACAAGGGCTGCCTCCCCAAGGTGATGCAGGTCCGTCACATACGTGACCGGCGCATTACCCCCGGGTTTTCGTCGCTCGCAGGATCGCTTTTCGGATGTGCTCCGCCGGGTATGCCGGCCAGGCCGTCAGCTTTCCGTTCGGGGAGCGCGTGAAGAAATAGCCGCCCTCGATGGTGAATTCCGCCTCCCATGCCACCGAGAATCCCTGCTCGGTTTCGGCCTGGATCGGCGTGTCCCGCCTTTGGTAGTCTTGCATGAGGCAGGACGCCAGGGAGTCCTCGGCGTCGAGCATCCAGGCATGACCCTCCGCCGTCGAGAAGAACACGAGCCCTTCCAGGGTGACGATCCGGGCGTCGCCTTGGGCGGCGCAGTTCGTGATGTAGTCCGCTTCCCTCTGCATGTTGACGTCTCGGGCCGACCGAAGTCGCACGTCCATGTTGGGCCTGCTAACATCACCCGGCGTGAAGCTCCTCGCGGATTGCCGGGTCCTTCGTTTTTTGGCCGACACGGCTCCATCTCCTTTTTCGTCAGCCCTCCGTCCCCCCCGGTCCCTTCAGTCGGCCGTCGGTGCGTTCCCGTCACTCTGCGTTTGCACTGATCCAGAGAGTGGTTCGTTCCCGACCGCCTGCGACTCGCGCTCACCCCGCCGTCGGGCCGCCCTTTCTTCGCGCCTCCCGTACAGCTCGCGGACCCAGACCGCCACGGGGACCTTCCATGGCTGGCTCTTGCTTGGGATGTTCTTGATGAGGCTTCGTGGATTGAGCCCCAGCTCCTTCGCCATCTGGAGGGTCTCGGCATTCAGGCCACATCGGCGCTTCGCCTCGGCCCATTCGGCCTCGCGTCTCTTCTTGTCCATGGGGCCTCCCTCGGATTCAGTTCTTCCTCGAGGAGCTCCCAGGCAGCCTCGGTGGGCTCAACGTAGCCCCAGCTGTGGCGGCCCGCGCGGGCATTCAGGTCGTCGAGGTCCAGCCCGAGCACCGCCTGCCCGACTGCTTCCGCAACGTCCTCGACCCGTACGTCCGTGACCATCGCCTTGGCGATCTCCTCCGCCTCGCCCTGCAGCTTGGGCTGACGCTCCAGGAGAAGACGGAGAATGCCCGCGGCCTCATGAGGCTTGATGCGGGCCAGAAGCTCAGCCAGATCGCCGCGAAAACGAGTCGTCCGGGGCTCGGACCCGGGACGATCCGTTGCAGGCCGACCGGCCGTGCGAGCACGACGCGGCATCTCCGTCGCGGTCCTGCGCCTCTTCCGGTTCATCGACGCTTCTCAGGCTGCGCTGACATTCGCTTCACCGACTTCAAACCCGGACTGGTCACGGTCTGCCTTCCTCCAGGTAGGCGGCAGAGACGCGCGGCCAGAAGAAGGGCGGCACCACCTGGTACGTGATGGAGCAGTCAGGGC
>JACQWA010000350.1 GCA_016209425.1 Candidatus Rokuibacteriota bacterium | reverse complement strand
GCATGATCTTCCAGGTCCCCGAGCACAAGGTCCGCGTCGTCGCCGGCGACGTCGGCGGCGGCTTCGGGGCCAAGGGCTGGCAGTACGTCGAGCACCGGCTCGTGCTGTGGGCGGCCCGGAAGCTCGGCCGGCCCGTCAAGTGGACGTGCGCGCGCCGCGAGGCGCTCCTGGCCGACGAGCACGCGCGAGACAACGTCAGCGAGGCGGAGCTGGCCCTGGATGGGGAGGGCCGCTTCCTCGCCCTCCGCGTCCGCACGCTCGCCAACGTCGGTGCCTACGTCTCGTCTGACCGGAATCTACTGTCCACCTTCACCAACGTGTTCACGCTGGTCGGCGTCTACGCCTTCCCGACCGCGCACGTCCACGTCACCTGCGTCCTGACCAACACCAACTCGACGGCGCCCTACCGAGGGGCGGGGCGGCCGGAGGCGACCTACGTCATCGAGCGGCTGATCGACGCCGCCGCCCGGGAGCTGGGCATGGACCCGCTGGAGCTCAGACGGAAGAACCTCATCCCGGCCTCCGCAATGCCGTACCGCACGGCGCTCGGCATGACGTACGACTGCGGCGAGTTCGAGAAGAACATGGACGAATCGCTCAAGCTCGCCGATGTGGCGGGCTTCGCCGCCCGGCGCGAGGCGTCACGCCAGCGGGGACTGCTGCGCGGCCTCGGGATCGCCAACCCAATCGAGCGGGCGGCGGCGCCCCAGCTCGAGTTCGCCGAGATCCGGTTCGATCCGGGCGGGGGCGCGACCGTCCTAATGGGCACCAAGAACCAGGGTCAGGGGCACGAGACCACGTTCAAGCAGATTCTCCACGAGCGACTCGGCCTGGACCCCTCCGATGTCCGGTACATCGACGGGGATACGGACCGCGTCGCGTTCGGCATGGGCACCATGGGGTCCCGGTCGACCGTCATCGGCGGCACCGCGCTGTGGACAGCCGCCGACAAGGTGATCGCCAAGGGGAGGAAGATTGCCGCGCGCCTGCTGGAAGCCGCCGAGGAGGACATCGTGTTCGCCGAGGGCAAGTTTTCGGTGGTGGGCACGGACCGCGCCGTCGTCCTCGGGGAGGTCGCCCGGGCCGCCTTCCAGCCCGCTCGGCTCCCGCCCGGGCTCGAGCCCGGGCTGTACGAGACGGGGACGTTCTCTCCGGCCACCGACACGTGGCCAAACGGCTGTCACGTCTGCGAGGTGGAAGTCGACCCCGACACGGGCGCGGTCGCGCTCGTCGCCTACGTGATCGTCGACGACGTGGGCACCGTGATCAATCCTCTCACGCTCAAGGGCCAGATCCACGGTGGCGTGGCGCAGGGCGTCGGCCAGGCTCTGCTGGAACAGGTGGTGTACGACCGGGAGTCCGGACAGCTCCTGACCGCCTCCTTCATGGACTACGCGATGCCCCGCGCCGACACGCTCCCCGACATGGTCATCGAGAGCAACCAGGTCCCCACAAAGCTCAATCCGCTCGGCGCCAAGGGCGCCGGGGAGGCCGGCACAGTCGGCGCGCTGCCGGCCGTGATCAACGCGGTCATGAATGCGCTGGCGTCGCTGGGTGTTCACCACCTCGACATGCCGGCGACGAGCGACCGGGTCTGGCGCGCCATCCAGCACGCGAGAGCCGCGCGGTAGCGAGGAGCAAGATCCGCCGCTTCGCGGATCAGCCGGTCAGCTCTGGCTCTCGAAGATGAACGGTTTGTAGCCCTTCGCCTGAAGCTCGCGAAGCTTTGCGATCGCCTGGTGCCGATCCGGGAACGGCCCCACGCGCACGTGGACGAGGCCGGCTCCAGCGCCTCCCTGACCCTGTGAGAGCGTGACGTTCTCCTGACGCAAGCGGGCGGCCAGCCGGCGGGCCCCCTCAGGCTTCTTGAAGGCGCCCACCTGGACCCAGTATGACATGGCCGTTGCGCGCGCGGGGGGGGCTCTCTCGGTGCGGGTCGGTGGCGGGTCTGCGACCACTTCGCCGCGCTCCACGCCCGGTGCCGGCGCAGGAGCGGCTTCGACCTCGGGTGATCGGCTGGCCGGCTCGCTCAAGGCGGCCTGGAACACGGTCGGCACGCCCCCGGTCTTGGCCCGCATCTGGCTGACGAGCTCCGAATAGGACGAGCCCTGGACAACCCGATGAAACTGGGCGCGGTAGTTCGCCACGATGCTCACGCCCTCGATCACGACGTCCTGAATCAGCCAGCGCTTGCCCCGGCTGATCATTCGATAGTCAAGGCGGATCTCACCCCCGTCCTTGGCCTCGACCGCGGTCTGGACGGTCGCCACGTCCCCGGTGGCCGACTCGCCGAGGTAGCGGACCCTGATGCCGGCGCTCACATTGACCTGCGCCGCCACCCGGTAGACATAGGCGCGCTCGAGGAGGGCCGCAAAGAGCCTGACAAAGTTTTGCTGCTCGGCGAGTGTCCGCGGCTGCCACTCGCGCCCCAGTGCGCGTTCGGCGGCACCCTTGAAATCGAAGGCGTCATTGACGAGCTTGCGGATCGCCTGCACGCGTTCGGTCGGGTGGTCCGCGATCTTCGCGTCCAGGACAACCCGGTTCGCCGCGGCGAACAAACCGCGCAGCGTCTCGCTGGGCGGGCCGGCCCAAGCCCAGGGGCCTGCGAGCAGCACGAGCGCGAGAGCAACCGCTGGGACGATCAGCGCCATAAGGAACAAACTATAGCGTGACGCCGCTGTTTTGAGGAACTTTTTCTGGACCCAGGGTCCGAGCGGAAAGGAGGCGCGTCTCGGGCGGCACGCCGGCAATCGAACTTGCCAATACGCCGCTTGGCGTGCTATTTTTCGACCGTCTGCAACGGCCCACTGAGTAACGGAGAGGAGGACAACCTATGGGTAGCGAAACGGCCCCTGCCGCCACCAAGCCCAAGAACGACTCCAGCGTAAAACCGTCCAAGCTGTCGCACGGCACGTTGATGTGCGGCGACATGAAGAAGTCACGGCAGTTCTATGAGGAGTTCCTGGGGCTCGAGGTGGTGCGCCACGCGAAGCCCGCGATGATGTTCCGGCTCGCGACCGGCATGCACGTCGTCGCCGTCGAGTGTAGCCCGGACAAGCTCTGGGACATGCACGTTCTCCACCACTGGGGCGTCGACGTGGCCACCAAGGAAGAGGTCGACGAGGCCCACAAGAAGGCGCACGAGCAAAAGGACAAGTACAGCATCCGCAAGATCGTGAAGCCCGTGATGCAGCACGGGGTCTATTCGTTCTACCTGCAGGATCTCGACAAGAACTGGTGGGAGATTCAGTACGCGCCAAACCAGCACGAGGAGTGTTTCGAGCGCGGCGACGTGATGCCGATGTAATGAGGCGCCAGTCGGCTCCAGGCTGGAGTATCTGGCCATGAACGCTCACGAGCGCCGGGAATTCGTTCGCTCGCATCGCACGGCCATCTTTGGCTACAACCGGCGCGACCACGGGCCGGCCATGACTGTCGTCTACTACGTCATGGATGGCGACGACCTGCTGGTTTCCACCATGGCCGCACGAGCCAAGGCCAAGGCGGTCGCGCGCAACCCCAGGGTATCGCTCTCCATCCTCGACGAGAAGTGGCCGCCCACCTATCTCCTGGTGTACGGCACCGCGAGAATCGTGACGGACTTCGACGCCGTCGTCGAGCTGGGTGTGCGGATCTCCGCGCTGATGGCGCAGCAGTCGATTGCCGAGTCCTACCGGCCGCACGTCGCGGAGATGACGCGCCGGGAGCAGCGGGTGATGCTGCGGATCACGCCGTACATGACCTTCGAGTCGCCACCCCGGCACGTTTACAAACCTGACGACGTCAAGGGGCTGACCCACGGCCTGGGTACCAGCCTCCCCTGGGACGCCTCACCCTAGCCCGACTTTCGCAGAATTCTCACGCCCACGGTTCGGTCATGTGCCACTTTCCCGAGAGAAAAAGCTTGCGGGTGTGATCGGTTCATGCTAGTTGAAGGAATATGTACTTCTTCGAGCGCCTGGTGGACGGGCGGAAGTACCGCGTGGCGGCCGAGTCCGTGTGGGATCCGCGGACGAAACAACCGGTCTCCCGTCAGGTGCTGCTCGGGCCCGCCGATCCGGCGCCGGTGGCCGATCTCGCGCGGACGCGCACCCTTGGGACGCGGCGGGTGGGCGACATCGGAGCGCTCGGCTGGATCGCGGAGCAGCTCAACGTGGTGCGCCACCTCAATGACGCGCTCGCTTCGGGCCCCGTGGGCCCCGGCCCCTCGGCGGGCGAACTGGTGCTGGCAGTGGCCGTCCAACGGGCCTGCGCGCCCGGCTCGAAGCGGGCGCTCGCGGCGTTCTTGGCCGAGAGCGTGCCGCGGCTGTCCTGCCTGCCGGCCGAGAAGTTCTCGGGGCAGGCCTTCTATCGGGTGGCCGCCGGCCTCACGGAGGCGCAGCTGGAGCAGGCTCAGATCGCCATCGCGCGGGAGGCCGTGGCACGGTTCGACTTGTCGACGGACGTGCTGGCGTTCGACTCGACGAACTTCGACACGCACATCGCGACCACGACGCCGGGCGAGCTGGCGCGCCGGGGCCACGCCAAGAGCAAGCGCCGCGATCTGCGCGTCGTGGGCTTGGGCGTGCTGGTCAGCGAGACCGGCCACGTCCCCCTGCTGCACCGGACCTATCCGGGCAATAGCTCGGACCAGGCGGTGCTGGCCTCCTGTCTCGAGGGCCTCGGGCGGCTGCATCAGGCGTTGGACGACGGGGAGGGCCGCACGGGTCAGGCTCAGCGCACCGTGGTCCGGGATGGCGGCTTCTGGAGCGAGCAGCTCGAACTGGACCTGGACGTCGTCGGCTATCACTCGTTGATCTCTCTGCCCCTGTCCCACAGCGCGGCCGAGCAGGCCCTGGCCTCCGCCGCGGGCCGCGGCCGCATGAAGCCGCTGCGCGGCCGCCTCAAGGGGGTTCGCGCTGCGCGGCTCGTGGCCCGGGTGGGGAACCTGGACCGGACCCTGGTGGTGGTCGAGAGCCAGGAACTCCTCCGCGGGCAGAAGCGGGGGATCGCCGTGGCGCTGCGGAACGCCCAGGTCGCGCTGCGCAAGCTCAGCCGCCGCGCCGCGGCGCAGCGAAGCCCTCGCGACGTCTTGGCGACGCGGGTCCAGAAGGTGCTCGCGCGCGAGCACCTGGCCGAGTTCGTCGTGGTCACCATCCAGGGCAGCCAGAAGCGGCCTCGTCTCACGTGGCGGGTCGACGCGGCCCGGCGCCGCGCGCTGGAACGCACCCGGCTGGGCCGGCGCGTCCTGTGCACCGACCACACGTTCTGGAGCACCGAGCGAATCGTCACCGCGTTTCGCGGCCAGTGGAACGTGGAAGAGCTGTTCCGGCGCGCGAAGAAGGGGGGGCTCGTCCCCTGGGGACCGTCCTATCAGTGGGCCGACCCGTCGTTGCGCCTGCACACCTTCGCCACCGTGCTCGGCCTCATGCTCGTCGCCCTGGCCAAGTTGGCGCTGCGGACGCGACAGTCGGCCCGCGCGATGATGAAGGAGCTGGCCGACATCAAGGCGACCCTGGCGCGCACCAGCACGGGCCATCAGGGGCGTCGCCCCACGGTCATGATTCCTCCGGAGCTCTCCATGGCGCAACGCAAAGCCGTCACAACCTTTGAGCTGGCCCGTTGGATGCCAACCCTTTCTTCAACTATGTAGGGTCCGGGCTCTTCAGGACGCAAAATGGACCTCCCGTGTTCGAAAAGTGCGAAAGTCGGGCTAGGACTGCAACGCGGCGAGCGGTCGAAGGTCCGGGCGCTGACGATCATCTACGACGAACGCACGGCTGCAAACCACTTCAAGAGCGACATTCAGACACTCACGGACAAGTTCTCTGGTAAACGCGTTCTTCTGCTGCTCGATGAGATCGAGCACCTGACTTTCGACATCAGTCCGGCCCCACATTGGGCGAGCGACTTCCTTCCTTTTTGGCAGACGCTTCGCTCCGTTCATCAAGACACGCAGGCTCAGCTCGGGTTCATCGTCGCGGGTGTGAATCCACACATCATCGAAGCCGATCGGGTAGGGCAGTTCGACAACCCGATCTTCTCCACGACCCGGCCGTTCTTTCTCGGCCCGTTTGATCTCGGAACCACGCGAGACATGGTTCGCCGCATCGCCAGGTTCATGGGGCTCCGCGTGCAGGAGCCACTTTATCAGCGGCTCTTTGAAGAGTATGGCGGTCATCCCTTCCTTGTCCGGCAGGCGTGCAGCCAACTCGCCAAACACGTTCAATCAAGACCTGGCGAGTTGACCACGGCACTCTTCGAGAAGCAGCGTGAATCCATAGCTT